>DATMSZ010000225.1:0-6426 GCA_035565175.1 Pseudosphingobacterium sp. | reverse complement strand
ACCCGTCCCCCCTTCAAACAACTCCCCGCATCCCTCGTTTGCGGAGTGCAAAGATACGCACCTTTTCCGCTTCTCCAAATCCTGCCCACCATTTTTTTTAGACCGAAACGTAAAAAGCTGTATTCCAATAAGATTATTTTTTGTCCGAATATAAATCTCGCCCTTTAAAACCCACTACAAGCCCTTTATGTCTTTCATCCCTTATTTTATATTTTTAATTTTCTTTTAACCAAATCTCACAATTTCACCTTAGGTTTGTAATTATTATGAGTAATTTCTTGCCTTCTAAGCTCGTTTCTGCTTTAAAACATGATTTTAATATTGATGCAGAAGAATTCATTGGCGTCCATGAGTCGGGCGAACAGATTACATCTGTTAGGATAAATCCCACAAAAAACACTAACCAGTTTGGAAATTTACCAAAAGTACCTTGGTGCGAAACAGGTTATTACCTCGATGAGCGACCTAGCTTCACTTTAGATCCCTTATTTCATGCAGGCACTTATTATGTGCAAGAAGCTTCGTCTATGTTTATTTCGCACATCATTCAAACGCTTCATCTGTCACAAGAACCTTTACTCGCCCTCGACCTATGTGCGGCTCCCGGTGGTAAAAGTACCTTATTAAATAGTGCCTTACATCCCGAAAGTTTGCTTGTTGCCAATGAGATTATTAAAACAAGGGTTAATGTTTTAGCCAATAATTTAACAAAATGGGGCAACTACAATACCATCGTCACCAATAATGACCCCTCTTCTTTCAACCGTCTTCCCGGTTTTTTTGACCTCATGCTGGTAGATGCTCCATGTTCGGGTTCCGGAATGTTCAGAAAAGATAGTCAGGCTATCAATGAATGGTCTACGGACGTGGTAAATCTTTGCAGTCAAAGACAACAACGAATTTTAGCCGATAGCTTAACTACATTAAAAGAAAATGGCATATTACTATATTCAACCTGTTCTTATTCGATCGAAGAAAATGAGCAAATAGCCGATTGGCTTGTAGCGGAACATGGCATGAAAACCTTACATATACCAATAGATGACTCTTGGGGAATTGAAGAAACCAGATCACCCCGACACAAATGTTATGGTTATCGATTTTACCCTAATAAGCTCAAAGGTGAAGGCTTTTTTATATCATGCTTCGTAAAAACCACCTCACAACATACTTTTAACCGTAAAAAAGTTAAATCGGATAATCGAGCTTTTGACAGATCAATTATCAGCAACTGGATATCAGAAGATATCAATATTTCACCAATAAGCTTCAAAGATGATATTCTTATCATACCAGAACGGAATGAGTTAGATTTTAAAAGTATTCAAAATGTGTTATACCTTAAAAAGGCGGGTACTATCGTGGGAAAAACGGGCCAAAAAGACCTCATTCCCAACCATGAATTAGCGTTGAGTAATGCCAAAAGCAATCACATTCCACAATTGGAATTATCGTTAGAAGAAGCATTACAATATTTGCGAAAAACAGATATTACGCTTCCATCTCTTTCAAACGGCTGGGCGTTGGCTTGCTATAAAGGTTTTGCCCTCGGCTGGGCCAAGGTGTTATCCCACCGTATAAATAACTATTATCCAAAAGAATGGCGTATATTGAATCTCTAACATCTCGCATCTGCATAACAATTATTAAAAATGGCAAATAATAGCATTACCCTACGCGACATAGCTGAAGCACTGCACCTATCTACTTCAACGGTTTCGAAGGCTTTAAGAGATAGCTATGAAATAGGAGAGAAAACAAAAGCAAGGGTGATGGATTATGCAAAATCAGTAGGCTATCAACCTAATGCTATAGCAAAAATCCTTAAAGAGGGCAAAAGTAAACTAATAGGCGTTGTTATTTGCTCGATAGATAACACATTTGTATCGCAAATGTTAAATGGCATTGATCGTGTTTGTAATGATCGTGGTTATAGTATTATGATCATGCAAAGCAAAGAGTCACATCAACAAGAAATAAAATGTATTGAGCTGCTCCATGCTAGGGCAGTAGATGGCTTATTAATCTCGCCCGCTTATGAAACATCTGATGTTGACCATCTAAAAAAAATCATCAACGCTGGTCTTCCAGTCGTACTTTTTGATCGCTTCAGCGACGATTTAGACATACCTAAAGTGAGTATCGATAATAGGGAAGCATCCTTCAAGGCAACGGAGCATCTTATAAAGAACGGTTACAATAAAATCGCCCTACTTCATAGTAACACAAGCTTAAACATTAATATTGAACGACTCGAAGGCTATAAGAACGCGCTTGAATTTTATAAGATACCCTACAACGATGCCTATATAAAACCTTGTGATTTTCAAAACACCTCATTACTGCAGGAAAGCATTTTGACAGCAATTAACCAATTAATGGCTTTGAATGAACCTCCTAATGGCATTTTGACCACAAGTGACCAGATCACTACCCAAAGCATTGGCATCATAAAACAGCTAGGTTATCAGATCCCTGAAGACGTCGCCCTTGTGGGTTTTACAAATACCAGCTTAGCCGCATCATTAGACCCGCCATTGAGCACGATCTATCAACCAGCAATCGAAATCGGTGAAGAAGCGGCTACTCAACTGCTTAATACCATAGAAAAAAGGCATCCCGACCAAAATAAGGTTATAAAGCTAAAAACAACTCTTATAGAACGTATATCAAGCAGCCCTAAGAATGAAAAGTTACCTGATTAAATCAATTTATAAACCTAGTTGCCCAGAAAATAATTCTTAGCATTATAGTAGCAGATATCCTTGATAATTTTCCCTGTCCACTTAATATCATTTGGTAATATCCCATTCTTAATATCTTCTGCAAATAAATTACAAAGGAGCCTTCTAAAATATTCATGCCTTGAATAAGATAAAAAGCTTCTTGAATCCGTGAGCATTCCTACGAAACAAGAGATTAATCCGATGTTTGACAAACTATTCAACTGATTAGTCATTCCTTGCAATTGGTCTAGAAACCACCATCCCGATCCAAATTGAATTTTCCCTACGATCCCTTCCGATTGGAAATTACCAGTCATCGCCGCAAAGCATTCATTATCCGCGGGATTAAGATTATATAAAACGGTCTTAGTAAGTTTATCGGTGCTTTCCAAGACATTTAAAAATGCTGATAAGCGTGCTCCCTGCTGAAAGTCGCCGATAGAGTCGTAACCCGTGTCTGGCCCCAGCTCACTCAATTTTCTTGTATTATTATTCCTCAAAGCACCCAAATGAAACTGTTGCACCCATCCTTTTGCGTGATACATTTTACATAATTCGCTTAATATGTAGCCTATAAAAGCGTCCTGATCATTACCTGCTTGCGTGTCAATGCCGTTCATCACCTCCTGAAAGGTATTATTTAATTCACTTGGTGAAAAACTCGTTGTTGGCATATACGACAATCCATGGTCTGATATCCTACAACCATTTGCATGAAAATAGTCTACCCGTTGTTGCAGTGCCGCCAATAGACTATCCAAATCACTGATTTCATTCTTAGAGATTTCGGCTAAATCTCGTATATAGGTCCGAAAAACATCGCCATGAGAGATATTAAAAACTTTATCCGGTCTAAAAGAAGGTAGTACTTTTATCTGAAAGTTATCAGCAGCAATTTTTTTGTGTCCACCTAAATCGGATAATGGATCGTCTGTTGTGCCTACCATTTCCACATTAAAATGTGTTAGAAGCCCCCGAGGTTTACATGCTTCCGATTTAAGCTGATTCCCTGTAAAATCATATATTTCATCTGCATTTTCTCCATTAAGAAGCCCGTCAAAACCAAAGGGATTTTTTAATTCCATATGCGTCCAATGATAAAGGGGGTTTCGTAGTGTATAGGGTACACACGCAGCCCATTTTTGAAATTTCTCTTTATCTGACGCTTTCCCTGTAATAAAATGCTCTTCAATGCCAAGCACCCTTTGTGCACGCCACTTATAATGATCGCCCGCCAACCATATGTGCGTAATATTTTCAAAGTTCTGGTTTGCCGCAATTGTTTCAGGCGGCAAGTGAGAATGATAATCTACTATGGGCAAATTTTTGGCATATTCATGATATAACTCTTCTGCTAAAGTAGATTGTAGCAAGAAATTATCATTTAAGAAGCTTACAGTACTCATTTGGTTCTCTATATAATTAATATTCTCCAGTGATCCCTAGCTCTAGGCCACGCAGTTCGGCCAATCCTCTTAAACGGCCAATGGCTGAATAGCCCGGATTGGTAATCTTGTTTAAGTCATCCAACATTTGATGTCCATGATCGGGCCTAAAAGGAATAGCTTCAGAGCGTGTCTGATTTTCTTCACATAAGAGTTTCACTACCTCATACATATTAACGTCTCCGCCTAAATGATCGGCCTCATAAAAGTTTCCTTCCTCATCTTTTTTCACATTACGGAGGTGGGCAAAATGGACCCTATGTTTAACATTTCTTAGAATCTCAGGAACATCATTGGCTACACCGGCTCCCAAAGATCCTGTACAAAAGCAGATACCATTAAAGTCTCTCTGCTCATTCTCTATAAGAAAAAGTAAATCTTCTTTCGTGCTCACAACGCGTGGAAGACCTAAGATCGCATAGGGTGGATCATCTGGGTGAATAGTCATATGGATACCGTTCTCTTCACATACATCCGCGATAGCGTTCAGAAAGTACAATAAATTCTTCCTCAGCCCATCCGTGCCTATTTTTTCATATACTTCAATGCTGTTTTGGAGATCTGCTAAACCAATCGGGTCTTCTGATGGGATTCCCATCAATACCACTTCACTTAAGCTATCTAATGACTCCTTCGTCATGGTATTGAACCGATTACTTGCCTTTTGAACGATATTCGGTGGATAATCCGCCTCACTACCTTTTCTTTTTAAGATGTACATATCAAACACCGCTAAATCTGTCCAATCAAAATAGAGGGCTTTTGAACCATCCTTCATGAGCAAATCAAGCTGTGTTCTAGTCCAATCAAGTACAGGCATAAAATTATAGCAAATCGTCTTTATGCCGCAAGCTGCCAAATTTCGCAACGTTTGTTTATAATTTTCTAAATAAGGTGTCGCATCTTGCCTATTTGTTTTGATGGCTTCATGCACGGGTACGCTTTCTACAACAGCCCATACCAATCCTTCATCTTCAATGATCTTTTTCCGTAATTTAATATCCTCAAGTGGCCAGACTTCTCCATGTGGAATATGATGCAAAGCAGAAACAATCCCCGTAGCGCCTGCTTGTTTAACATCCTGTAAGGAAACGGGATCGTTAGGTCCATACCACCGCCAACTTTGTACTAATTTTTTATTCATTTCTTTTTAATTTACAACTTAAACGCCACAATAGGTATTAAACCCCCCGTCTACTAAAATACTGGTACCATTTACAAAAGCAGAAGCATCACTTAGCAGGTAAACCAGTGTTCCCTTTAATTCTTCCGGATTCCCAAGTCGTCCATAAGGTGTACCATTAATAAATTTATTGGCTCTGTCAGTAAATGATCCGTCTTGGTTAGTTAGTAAAGTTCTATTCTGTTCTGTCAAAAATACCCCTGGCGAAATGGCATTCACCCTCACGCCGTCGCCATAGCGTTGCGCAAGTTCGACAGACATCCATTTGGTGAAACCCTCAATAGCCGTCTTAGCCATCGTATAACCTAATACCCTGGTAATAGGCCTGTGAGCCGACAATGATGATATGTTCACAATAGAACCTCTACCCTTTTCGGCTATGACCTTTCCAAAAACAAAAGTAGGGATCACGGTCCCAAATAAATTTAAGTCAACTGCCTTTTTAGTATCTTCAATTTTTGCATCGAACAAATTTTGGTCAGGCGAAATTGTTGCTCCCGGGATATTTCCTCCGGCAGCATTCACCAACCCATCAATTGTTCCAAATCTTGCTATGACCTCATCTCTAGCTTTTAAGAGTTGCGCTTCGTCCATCGCATCTGCAAGCAAAGGCATTGCTTCCCCCCCAATTGATTCTATTTGTTGTACACAGGCCTCTGCCCTCTCCTTATTCCGCCCCATCACTACTACCTTTCCACCTGCCTCTGCTATCGCCAGGCAAAAGTGCTTTCCCAATACACCAGTGGCGCCTGTAACAACAATAACTTTATTTTCCAAAGAAAAAGGAGATCTATTACTCATCTTGTTTTAAGTTTATTTTCAAATTGCTTTAATTCAATAAAGCGCAAAAAATCGCTAGATTAATGGCCCATGGTTATTCTAAACACCAATTTTAACAAATTAAAATACTTTTTCTCTTATTTTAATCTAAATAATTTACGATATCGATTGCGTAATTTATAACATTGTTCTTCTTAAAAAAGTAATAAAATAGCTACTTTCGACAAAAAACTAGCCATTTTCATAATAATGACTGAAAAATCAAATCCATCAATAGCTGTGTTTGGAGAGC
>DATMSZ010000224.1:0-4612 GCA_035565175.1 Pseudosphingobacterium sp. | reverse complement strand
AAGAAGTATAGCCAACTATTTGGAACAGTTTATTCTGTTAGTAAATAGGGGCTTGCATATGATTGAGCATTTGCCGGCATCGACCATAAATAGCGTTTGGATTAGCTTTTACCAATGTTTGGTTATTTACCTGTTTATATTCTTTTTTATAAGTATATCGGCATGCCGTTATGAAAGAGAATATAAATAGATAAATAAATAAACACTGATAAAAGCTAATCCAAACGCTGTTTATGGTCGATGCCGGCAAATGCTCAATCGCATGCAGGCCCCTATTTACTAGCAGAATAAACTGTTCCAAATAGTTGGCTATACTTCTTGTTATGGGATGAATTGGAAGCATTAATAAAAAAAAACCTATATAGATGATAATACTGACGGGAATCATAATAAACAAATTTGCCGGCAGGAAGTAAACGGGAAAAAGATGAAAATAATACAAAACCAGTGGGAATGTTGTTAATTGTGCAGAGCAAGACAATAGGATACTGGTATACGCTTTATTTAGGATCGAATTGGAGAACATGAATAATTTAGTCAGCATAGGCATGATCCAAATAATACCTATTACAGCTAAATAAGACAATTGAAAACCAATTTCAGTGATATATTTCGGGTCGTATAAAAGCAAAAAAAAGGCCGACGCAGCGATATTATTAGCTGTATTAGGCTGTCTGCTAAAGGTGTTGGCAGTAATCACAAAGCTTATCATAATTGCCGCCCGTAAAACGGAAGCAGAAAAACCAGTAAGTAACGCGTAAGCCCATATGGAAAACAAGAGAATAATGAAACGCAACAAACCTAAGTTCTTTGTCTTCATCCAACTTAAGCTAAATGAGAGAAAAAGAAACACGATACCGACATGCATTCCGGATACAGCAAGTACATGAATGGTCCCTGTTGCCGAAAATGCCTGTATGATTGCTTGATCAAGATCAACTCGATAACCTAATACAAGTGTCGATATCATTGCCCTCGCGCCGTCACTCTTGAAATAACGCTTAAATTTATCAACCATCCGTGCCCTTGCAAGGAGCGCATAACGTATAAGTTGATTCCCCTTAATCTTGCCAGTTTTTATCCATTCATTGGCATTGAGATAGCATTGATGCCAGATGTCTTTATTCGCTAAATAAGCGCTATAATCAAACTCATTCGGATTGAAAGGCGGCGAAATATCTTCAACTGCGCTTTTCAAAATCAGCTCATCTCCATAATTTATCTGTAGGTTTCGCGGGTTTTTCATCTTAAGTAATAATTTCCCACTTGCCGCTATTATCTTCCCACTACTTCGTTTAGCGCCTGTAACACGGAATTCAGCTACACAACCAGAAGAAGTGACCTTTGGCTGATTTGCGATAAAACCACATAAGTAAGATGTTGTATAATGACTAAAATGCTTCTTATTTATGATGGGATGATTTCTCCACGTTAATAACCAGGCAACAAGCGTTAAAATGTAAATAAACAGCAAGCCGAGAATTGGAAATATGCGATGATTTCTCTGTTTGCTGACTACGGAAAGCCCTATAAAGAAGAACAGGCCGGCTAAAAGCAGAACAGTGATAAAACGATAGAGGAAAGGTGATATAGGAATAGAATATGCAAGCGTTGTACCTAGCAGTAAAGCAACAACAAAATAAACAAAGGGAGTCCGTCCAAAATGTAATGGAAAATCTTTCATACATGTTAACTAGAACTGACACCTCATTTGTAATTTCAGTTCAGATTTATATTTTCCGTCAATTCTTTCTAAACCGGTACCAATCTGACTAAGATCTGGATAAACGAAGGAAGCATATCGACACCAAAAATCTATTCCGCGTTTAAACTTATAGCGTACATTGGCATAATAACGTGCTCCTTTATTGCTATAGAAGGGAAAAGAGGAAGCGTATAGCACATCATTTTCATAAGCATAAATTCTAGTATTAAATCCAGAGGTATTAAATAAAGCCAAACGGAAATTCCCCGAAATTTTTCCCTTTAAGGGCTTATATAGTATATCTTGGTAGAGCATGATCCCTTTTTCTTTTTTTTGATGCTTGGCATAATGAATAAATTCAGCACGATGACGTAGTCCCAATGATGCATGAATTTTATGTTGCAACTCCAACCTAATTTGCTGACGCTTCACTTCCTGCAATACATGAGAAGTTGCTACGCTATCACCATTTTCCGATTTTTTTCGATAGCGATACCTGGCTAAAACCTTGGTGCCGCGATTGGGCGAGAAAGTGAACTGAGAAAACAAGTCTAAACCATCTGATGGCGCATCTACACGATATTTCAACCAAGGAAACTTAAAATAGTCACCATAGGTTACGAGCTGCAGCTTCCTATTCGGCTGAAAAATTAAACCGCTATAAAAACCATACTCATTTTCTGTATTGCTACCTTCGGCGAGGGCCTGATTAAAAAAGGAATGGTAATCTTTTTGATAATTTCGCTGATGAAGAACCAACGATAACTCATGTGATAGGGTGGCAATCATTCCATTGGTATAGGCAATGCCACTTCCAAGGCTATGCGCCAATTCTCCGAATAAATACATATTCGATAGATTGTAATTGTAATAAACGCTTGTATTCTGTAGGTGATCACCGGTAAATTTAAACTTATTGTACAGCAAAGGTCTTGGTGATAATAAACCATCAAATTGCGTTTGGTAGTACGTCCCTCCAACTGTTAGGCCCTTTTTTTGATACTGCATATTGGTTCCCCATACAAGCTGTCCTATGCTATGTCTATTGGCAACTTCAGTTGGTGTTCTATGCAAACCGCTTTCAAGCAATGAACTATATAGGTGTTTCCCCTCTTCATTACCTTGAAAAGAAGCGCTTAATTTCCGATAAGAAAAAAAGGGTGTGACGGCTACGTTTTTCATCAAATAGGTAGCAGCCAAACCTCGAAAAAACAAAAACTCATTTGTAGAAGTGTAAGGTCTTAAGCCCATCCCTTGTCGAGCTACATGCTGAACCAGCGCACCTTTTCCAAAACTTAATCCGGTCCACAAAGCCAAGCCCTGACCAAATTGAAGCGAATAATCGCCAGCTACCAATTGTTTTAAGCGCTTTTGATCTTTCACCTGAAGACTTCCCGAATAAAAGTCAAATCCATAGCGTTGTGCGCCGGCAAAGAACTGCTCACCGGCGTCCTTTTCCATATTGAAAGAAAATTGCACACGCTGTTTTAATTGATATCGATAACGTACAAATAAGCGGTCGGGGCTGCCTAAGTATCGCGACCTTGTGGTATCCATAATATGATAACCTTGCTGTGTTTGGAGGATGCGGGCATGCCGAATCAATAGATCATGTTTACCTTCATTTAAGCTCAATCCTTTAAAGGGAGGCGTTCCGTCGACCTTAACAAAGTGCAACAACAAACGGACGGTTTCTAAATCTAAACCATCAACGGTCTGAAGCTCATGAACGGTTATATAATCTCCGCTTATTTTTCGATGTTGGATTATACCGGCAATCTGAAGAGGCGAAAGAAACTGCAACTCACTTAGGTCTTTTCCCTCCGTTTTATTCAGATTAATAGGATGCTGCTGGTAGAAACTAAGCTTTTCCAATAGTTCCGTGTAATCTATGTCCTCTGCCAACTCATCTGCCATCGATTCTACTAATTGCTCAATAAGTTCATCATTCACTTCTTGTGCCGAACTGTAAAGTCTTAATAAGAGAAAAAAACTGATTAATAAGATCAATCTAAAAAGCATAGGCAAGAAACATTTGTGGAGACAATCCTAATCTTGGATGTATAACGGTTGCCATATCCAATAGCAGGTTGTTGTAGAAAACTCCAAAACCGCAAAATCTTTTCAAATCACGCATAGATACTCCTCCTCGAAAGCACAACCAAGCGATCGGTTTATATTCGAGTCCGGATCTTGCATCTATCCCCCTCGTGCGCCGGATCTGTTCGATATCTGCTGTTACCAGTAAATTTTTGTGAACGTTGTAACTACTTCCGAACCTTAAATGTGTCGGAATAGTTGTATTAGCCCTACGATCATAAGCAGTACGACCTAGATTGGCCCAATGCGCTCCTACAAGCCAATACTCCGTTATAAAATACTGTACGCCAAGATCTACCGAGTAAGCTTCGCTTCCCCCGTATTTATCAATACGCAATTGATGATAGTTAAGGGTTAAAGAGGTAGAAAAATCCCTCCCAAATAGACGGGCATAGATCATCCCTAGTTTAAGATCTCCGTAAGTACCTGTAATTCCGTAGCTCGATAAATGCGTTCCAAAAACACCATATTTGGTGGGTAACGCCAAGAGCCCTCCCTTTGTGCTGATGTCGGTATTTAATACGTGTTCTTGGTAATAAAGCCCTGCTTGTAGCTCTTCTAAGCATGTTACACCCGCAGGATTACTGGTCAGTGCAGCGGCTCCTCTTAACGCTGTCCCAGTGTTACCCATACCACTAAACCGGGCAGCTGGGTTTACCTGGGCAAATAAAGATGAAGAAAAAAATAATAATAAGGTTATAAGTTTAAGTAGCATTTCACCTTAAAATTACTTTTAATAGATATGTGATGCTACTTGTTCAGCAGAATGAACAAAATGAACAGAACTAGCTGTATTTAAACATGTTA
>DATMSZ010000223.1:0-7137 GCA_035565175.1 Pseudosphingobacterium sp. | reverse complement strand
CCTAAATACCTTTAAACAAACATTTACTGCTAAATTAATTTTTTCTAATGTTTAATGACCTTGCATAAAAAAGCTAAAAAATCATCGAAATTATTCACATTTAGCTATAAGGGTAATAACGGCAAGGGAGACGAAAACGCTACGGAGTATTTCAAAGTTTAAAACATCTCGCTTTTTCTGAATCATCTATCATGTAATTAACACCATTTCGGAGATGTACAAAAACGACCTATTGATAAAATATTTATATTGCGGGGCTTAGTATTTTTATGCCATTGCTGTCGGCAACCAATGCTTTACTAGCTAAGTGGTAAAATAAAGAATGCTCTATAACACCCGGCATCAATTTGACGGATTGATTCAACTGCCCCAAGTGCATGGGCGACTTAAATTTCACATCCAATAACATATTTCCATTTTCTGTAATAACTGCCCCGTCTTTTTGCTGTCCCATTCGGACCTGTAATTCGGCATGCGGGTACATTTCCTTTAATTTATTCCACACAAAGCTTTCAGCTGCAGGTAAAATTTCTACACACAAGGGAACAACAGTATCCATTAAGTGTGCGTTAAACTTAGATTCATCGACCAAAAGAATAAATTCTTTCGCCATAGAAGCCATTAATTTTTCCAGGGTATGTATACCTCCACCGCTTTTTAAAGCGTTCAGTTCAAGATCATAATGATCGCAGCTGTCAAAATAAAAATCGATTTCTCTAACTCCCGAAATATCTTGCGTGTTTAACTCCATTTTTTTCAAGTGCACTTTTGTCTTGTAGGATGGGGTCACAAAAAGTAATGTTTCAAGAAAAGACAAATCTTTAATAAAACCCACCAAATGGCCAATAGTTGTACCAGCGCCGAGGCCAATCGTTTGCCCTGGTTTAATATAAGGCAAAGCTGCTTCAGCAGCCTGTTTCTTTTTGTCGTTCATATTTTTTCCTCAAATAGTATTGCTGTAGTTTTAATAAATAGCATCGTTATTCTTCTATCAAAGATAGAGATAAGAATCTTTTCAAGGACAAGGCTGATTTCTTTCTACATAAGATCAGCTTAAGCCGAGATTTTAGCAAATCAGCACCAGCAAGCATGGGTCAAAAAAACAACGATAGATGCGAAGTTTCTTAAATAAATTTAAAACAAACGCCATCTATTAAATAATAGACAACAACAGAATACACTTTTTTTTAAAAAACTCTTGTTTTCTAAAAAATATTCTATAAATTCACAGAAAAGTTACAAACCAAATGAGCTAAATTACAGCGGATATTAGGAACTAAAACAAACAACTCGTACAGTCCAGACCGAAGCAATTTATAGAAAACACATGATGAGATGAATTTGTTAGGCTTCAACCACCTTAACGCTTTTATACAGGGGAATTCATGTAAGTAACCTATCAACTGGGTCTCGACCGTAAAGCGCTTAACCAAATCAATATTTTTCGTGAGGTAGGATTTTGTGTGCATTAACGTATCGCCTTTGCTAGCTATAAATAGCTTTCATTGCGATAGGGAAACGCTTGTGCCTGTATTATTGGCATCGGGCGACTTCTCATGCTTTGACAGCACATAGGTTTTTATAAAAAAGCAACCCGTTCTTAAACAAGAATTTATAACCAAAAACAATTAACATGAAGAAAGTTTTGCTATGCTTTGTTTTTCTGACACAATGCCTGATGCTCTTGGGACAAACACGGAGCATCCAAGGAAAAGTATCCGATCAGACCGATGGACAAGCCTTACCAGGTGTGTCTGTTAAAGTAGTGGGAACCACCACAGGTACCTCCACCGATGGAGAAGGTAGATTTGCCCTACAGGTACCGAATTCAACCGTAACGCTGGAAATATCTTTTGTTGGCTATACAACACAGAAGATTATTGCGCCTGCTTCAACAACCACACCTCTTATCATTGCAATGGTTCCCACAGAAAGTGCTTTAGATGAAGTGGTTGTAACGGCTTTAGGTATTGAACGTAAAGCTAAAAGTCTTACCTACTCCACTCAAGTAGTAAAAGGTGATGAGTTAACGAAGGTGAAAGATATCAACCCCATGAATAACTTGACCGGGCGGATATCGGGTTTGCAAATTAACCGAAGTTCATCCGGTATGGGAGGCTCAGTTAATATTGTCTTACGTGGTATGAAATCGAACCGCAGCAACCAACCGCTATATGTGGTGGACGGCTTGCCCATCACAAATACTACGGGTAGTGGTTCGGAAGGAGCTTTCGGTAGTGCAACAGACCAAGTTAATGCGACAGATAAGGGTGATATTCTCAGTACATTGAACGCGGATGACATCGCCAGCATCAATGTGCTAAAAGGTGCTTCGGCTTCTGCACTCTACGGTAGCCAGGGGGCCAACGGTGCCATTATGATCACTACCAAGAAAGGTGCGGCAGGCAATATGCGCATTGATATTTCATCGGGGCTAACAATCGATAAACCTTTCTACTTACCAAAATTACAGTATAAATACGCGCAAACAACGGAAGACAGTGAAGAGAGCTGGGGTGAAGCCGGAGACTTCACAGACCCTGTTAAAGATTTTTACCAAACGGGAACTACCTTCAACAATTCCATCAGTTTCAGTGGTGGGACAGAGAAAATGCAAAATTATTTCTCCTATGGTAACATTACCAATAAAGGTGTACTTCCTACTAATACATTTGACCAGCACAGCGCTACCGTCAGAAATTCTTCCAACTTTTTCGACAACAAACTTTCTTTCGATGGAAGCCTGATGTATTCCTATCAAAAGATACACAACCGTCCTTCTTCTGGCTTATATTTTAGTCCGCTCAGCGGTCTGTATATGTTTCCGAGGGGTCGGAATTTTGAGCAATATAAAAACTATGAATACTATTCATCTGCTCGTAACCTTTATTTACAAGATTGGTGGAATATCAATGCCGATGCGGGTCTTACCGGCACACATCACCAGCAAAACCCATTCTGGGTCTTAAATCGAAATCCAACTGATCAAAATCGTAACAATATCATTGGTCAAGCGCAATTACGCTATAATATTACAGACTGGTTAAATGTTACGGCCCGAGGTACCATCAATAAACGTTGGGACAAATGGCAACGCAAGGTATACGCTGGCACCCAAGGCGTTATTTCCGGTGAAACCATTGCGGGTGTGCTTAACGATAATGGCCGGTACCAACGAGAAGACGGCGAAAGCACCGCTCTGTATGGCGATTTGTTAATCAACGGAAATAAACAATTCGACGACTGGAATCTAACGTTTACAGCAGGTACTTCCATTAATGATGCGCGCGAAAGCGGTTGGCAGCTCGATCAACGGAGGCTGGCCATTGCCAATACCTTTCTGCTAAGTAATATTTACCGAAATTCACCCATTACGACTTTAAGAGAAACGGCAAACAAAAGGCAGGTTCAATCCTTGTTTGGTTCAGCCAATATTGGCTATCGCGAGAAGGTTTATGTCGATCTTACAGCCCGTAACGACTGGTCGTCAACGCTCGCCTTTACACCGAACATGACGAAAGGTTATTTCTATTGGTCGGCCGGTTTAACTACCATCCTATCTGAGCTCATTACGCTACCAACTTTCATTAATTATAGCAAATTGCGTTTCTCCTATGCGCAGGTAGGTAATGATGTAGCTGCCTTTTCAACCTTCCCTGTAAACACCTTGCTTACGGGAACTTTAACAGCCAATATCTCCGGCCCTTACCTGGGTCTTCCGCTTAAACCCGAAATCAGTAGAAGTTTTGAACTCGGTTACGAAGGGCGTTTTTTTAACGATCGCGTGAATTTGGACCTAGCCTTATATAAAACCAATACAAAAAATCAATACTTTTCATATGAAGGTCCTGTAGGGGTAGTAAATACTACTGTCTTTCTCAATGCCGGCAATGTAGAAAACAAGGGTATTGAAGCCGCTTTAGGTGTAGATGCCATTAAAACCGAAAACTTCACTTGGAACACTGGCATCAACTTTACCGCCAATCGAAACAAAATTCTGGAGCTGGCAGAGAATTTGGGCGAACGTTACGCAATCGGCGGCAACTTTAATGTGCTCCGCCTAGGTGGTTCTTTTGGGGATTTCTGGGGCAGAACCTTTCTACGGGATGCAAACGGGACACTCATTGTGGATGATGAAGGTCGTCCACAGGGAGGTCCAGATGGTTATTTGGGAAATAATAATCCGAAATCAATCATTGGTTGGAACAATACCCTGCGTTATAAGGACTTTTCTTTTAGCTTGAGTATCGATGGAAGATTTGGTGGCCAAGTGATCAGCATCACGCAGGGTTATCTCAATTCTTTTGGTGTAAGCGAGGAAAGCGCAAATGCCCGCGATCGTGGAGGTGTTGATGTTCCCGCCGTGAAAGCCGACGGCACTGCTTGGGAGGGTTTATTACCTGCACAAGCCTACTATAGCGCTATCGGAAACCGTGATGGCATTATAGAAGGCCAGATATACGACGCAACAAACATCCGCCTTCGAGAGATCTCCTTTGGGTACAAATTGCCCATCCGGTGGAAGGGGCTACAAAATGCCACGCTGAGTTTAAATGGTAGAAATTTGTTTTTCTTTAAAAATGATGCACCCTATGATCCCGAACTCAACACCACTACCGGTGTTGGTGGCCAAGGCTATGATATCTTTGGTTTACCTACCACTAGAAGTTTTGGTTTAACATTAAAAGCATCATTCTAATCGACCCACATTATGAATACATATAAAAATATCAAAAAATACAGCTTATTATTGGTCGCTGCTGGCGTACTGACCTTTGGTCAGAGCTGTACCAATAAGTTCGAGGAAATCAATACGAATCCTGTTGGTATCACAGACGAACAGGCCAATGCCGATTATGCCCTCGTTGCCTCTTTTATGGCCCAAGCACAAAGGGATATCATCCCAGAAAGCGTGGGTGAATACCAGTTGGCAAATAATCTATGCAGCGATGCTTTCAGCGGTTATTTCGGTGCGCAGGCGCCTTTTGTGGGAAATGCCAATAACCTTACTTATAGTGTAGTACCCGGATGGTTGGGGGCTATTTGGACAGATCGCTACATCAAAGCCATGAATCCTTTATACCGTGTTATTGAACTTACTCGCGAAGATCAGGCCCTACAGGATATTTATGCTTTCGCCTTGGTACTTAAGGTAGCAGCTATGCACCGCACGACCGATAAGGTGGGACCTATTATTTACAGCCAGTACAATGTTACCAATGCAACCGGAGGTGTTAGCTACGATGCACAGGCAGATGTTTATACGGCCTTCTTCAGCGACTTGGACACGGCTACAGGCGTCCTTCTGGGAATAAAAGATAACGCCGCATCTGCAGCCATGGAAAAATCGGATTTAGCGTATACAAGCAACCGCTATACCCGCTGGCTCAAGTTTGCCAACACTTTACGCCTTCGCCTTGCCCTACGAATTGCCTATGTAAATCCCGCACTCGCTAAAACGGAAGGTGAAAAAGCATTAGACCCTGCTAATGGCGGATTATTGGAGGAGGTGGCCGACAATTGCTATATTACCTTAAGTGTTGATCATCCACTCAATATTATCACCAGCAGCTGGAGCGACACCCGTATGGGAGCTCCCTTCGAGTCGATTTTACGTGGCTACAACGACCCTCGACTGCCAAAACTGTTTCTTCCTGCTACAGATCCAGCTGTTGTAGGTCAGTACAAGGGTATCCGGTCGGGCATTAATATCGATGCCAAAAGCCGTTATGATAACTACTCCAAATTGCAACCGCAAGCACAAAAGATACAGCTTATGGTCGCTTCAGAAAGTTGGTTTCTAAAAGCCGAAGCCGCTTTAAGAGGCTGGAACAATGCTGGTAATGCACAAACAAATTATGAGACTGGCATTGATCGGTCATTCGAAATGTACGGTCTATCCGCAAGTGCAGCTGCCTATAAAAGCGACGCAAGTAGCACTGCCTTACCTTATGTAGATCCGAAGGCACTTAACAGAGGTGAAAATGATGTTCCTGCGTCTTCACCCTACCTCAGCAAAATAACTATAAAATGGGATGAAGGAGCTTCTAATAGCGCAAAACTAGAACGAATCATTACGCAGAAATGGATTGCCATTTTTCCAGATGGCGATGAAGCCTGGACAGAATACAGGCGTACCGGTTACCCTGTTCTCTTCCCAGTGGTGGTCAATTACAGCAATGGTGCCATCCCAACCGTTCCCGGTATACGGCGCATGCCTTACCCACAACGCGAGTACAATAGTAATAGCGCTGCAGTGGCCGAAGCCGTAAACATGCTGGGCGGAGCCGACAATGGCGGCACCCGTTTGTGGTGGGATGTGGCAGATAAAACTTTTTAAGAAACAATTATCAAATTATAGAGGGCTGAGTTTATGAATAAGCTCAGCCCTTTTTAGCATTCGACCTTAATTGAAATTTACAACGGCACTCATTAAGACTGTTCCGCTATGTTCTAATGAGTATGGAGCAAAAAGATGAAGAACGAAGTCTTTCATTTTCTTGCATTGCCAATAAACTTATATTTATATCTTTGTGTTCATTTTATTATAATTAATCAATTTAAAAACATTTAACAATAATTAGTATGAGAAAAAACTACCACACATTTTTATTTTCGTTAGTAGCCGTAATGCTGTTTACCATAACTTCTAATAGTGTATATGCACAATCTCCCATTAAATTTGGCATTGGTATAGAAGGTGGTATTCCCGTTGGAGATGCAAGCGATGCATATTCTGCCAGTGCAGGAGTTAGCTTAAATGTGCGCGTTCCTCTTCCAGTAACTAACCTAGACATCATTGGTTCTGTTGGTTATCAACAGTGGTTCCTAAAGGGAGAAGTTAAAGACGCCGTTGAATTTCAGGGATTGGATGCCAGTAATCTCGGCTTATTGCCCATTAGAGTGGGTGCACGTTATGGATTTGGCCTCCTGCCTATCTTTGCCAAGTTCGATTTAGGTCCTGCTATCACGGTTAAAGAAGTTATAGACAATGCAGATAGTGGTACAGCTATGAGCTATTCACCGGGTATTGGAGCAAAGCTTGGACCTCTCGAGGCCGAACTAAAGTATGACATCTATACTAAAAGTGGAGATACCGGTACATTTTTTGGCCTAAAACTATCGTACTATTTTAAT
>DATMSZ010000222.1:0-24623 GCA_035565175.1 Pseudosphingobacterium sp. | reverse complement strand
TATCCCCAAAAATAAAAATCTTTTCTGCTAAAAAAATTAGATTTTATATATTTGTGATAACCTGAGTCTGAATCTAAATGAGTCAAAATAAGCAAGCGAATCAGTATGATAAGATTTTCTAATTGTGACCTGAAAAGGGCCGAATTGAATTGTTACACATATTAGAAAGGTTGTAACCTGTGAAGCCGTACCTTTGAAAAACTAAAGATGATGCTTATCTTTGATTAATTAAAAATACTGATATGAATGAAGTGATTGTCAAATACAAAAGTGAAAAGGCATTAAAAGCACTGCAAGATTTGGGAAAATATCTTGGTTTTTCGGTATCTGCACCTACCCCTGAAAAAAAAACGCAAAAGAAGTACAAAATTAACGGCGTTACTGTTATCAAGGGTGATTCCAATATCGATATTAACGAGCTCAAGGATATTTTTACAGGACCTGATATTGATGCAGCAACTTTACGAAAAACATTATGGCAGCGCAAGAGATAATTTGCGACACTGATGTGATGATTGAGTATTTCGACGGAAAGAAGGAACGACATCGTCAAACAAAAGAAATTGTCGAAAAGATAGGTTTGGACAATATTCTGCTTTCCGCAATTACCGAAATGGAGTTGATAAAGGGCATCACCAACAAGGAACACGGGCAAATAGTACATAAAAGGTTGAAACGCTTCGACATTATTTCACTTACTCCTGAAATTTCGGTACAAGCGATAGAACTACTTAATAACTATCATCTAAGCCACGGACTGGCTATTCCGGATGCCCTTATTGGAGCAACGGCACTAGAAACAGACCTCAAACTTTACACGTATAACCAGAAAGATTTTAAATTCATAAAAGGAATTAAACTCTATAAGCCAGTTTAATTTTTTAACAATACATGTTTTAGGTCTTATTTGATTCAGAGGCAAACGGGGAGAATGTAAGACCACTTCCATTTTGCACCATATGAGATGAGCGTACAGATGGTTTGAATAACAGGCTTATTCCTGTTGTGTTATATAGAGTGCTGGTACAATTGCGTAAATTAGAAAATCAATTTATTGAAGCTATGGAAACGATAACAAAATTTTTTAAGGAAGAGCGAGATCCGCTGTTTCGAAGAGGCGAAGCAAAGAAAAGTTACGAGTTCATCGAAAACTTAATAAATCAAACAACTTTTGACGATGCTAAAATAGCACAATTGGCGGTTGTTGAATTAGACTTCGTCCAAAAAGTCCGCGCTGACCTGGCTAAAAAGAAGAAGAAATAAGGATTTAATATAGACATAGCAAAGCCGTTTCTTTAAGAGACGGCTTTTTTATTTCTCCCCGTGCTCCTTTTTATACTTTTCTACAAAATCTTGAATCTTTTTGACTAATTCGGGATTGAAAATGTTTTTTGGGTTTCCTTTAGCATTAGTCGCATTTACATAAAGCGGTATCTTTCCTTCTTTCATAATTCTTTTGTATTCATTTACCACTGCCCCTGCCAATCCGGTTTTTTCTCTTGGTTTGCTTCGTACAAGATTTACATTATCAGACTCGAGTAAATCCGCCAACTTATCAATATCAGAAAGATGCGGTTGCTTTTTATTGCTATTCCAAGAAGAAATGGTTCCCTCATGTACACCTAAGTAAAGTGCAGCAATAATTCCACTAACCCCTGCTTCTGCCAAGGCCTCTTTTATCTTGTTTAGTTTTTCCGACATATCGAATTTATAATATATTAGCTTTTAAGGCTAATTAATTTGTCTTTAAGAGTAATATTATTATATTTGTCTCAGAAAGTTTATACTTTCAAAGAGATTGCCTGCTTGTTAGGCCAAGAGTCTCGTCAACGAAACGGCTAATTTCACTGACACGAGACCATTGGGGAGCTCTTTGCCCGGAATTTTGTATGTTTGCAAAATACGGGAGGGCCCCTTCTGGAAGCTATGTCATGGTTCTAGCCGTACCGCGTTGATAGTGGAAAGAAGGGTTGACCTCCCGTATATCTTTCCTTCAGACTCGTTTTAAAACTAAAAATTATGAAAACGAGCCATTTAAACTACCACACAAAAACCAACAGCAGCATAAAGAACGTATGCAGTATATCATCCTGCATTCATACCAGCTGTTTCAAACCCTTTCAAAACCCTTATATCCTAATCATAACGGCCCCTACCTAGTTGTAAACAATCTTCTTTTATTCAATGTGGTAGATGTTGTGGGGAGACTTCTCGACTTCATTTCATTTCGCTCGAAATGACGGGCGAGGGAGCTTTCTAATAGCCTCCACTGGGTAAAATAAGCTATCTCATTTAATCTTTAACACCTAAATCGAAATAAAAAATGAAGGTTTACGACTTCATAGGAACCCTATTGTTCAAAAATAAGCTTTTTAAGCATAATTGGCAAAAGAAAAGGAAATTAAATCAATTGCTGGTTTTCGGGCAGATAATGAGATTTCTCCACTCCCCACGTACCTATTCACTACCCTCGGTCGAAATGACGGGGAAACGAAAGATATGTGTCACAAAACGTCTTGGATCTTATGTCTTATCTCTTGCTACTATAAAAATCTTGTTCTGTGTTTGTTTGGCTCACGCCGGGCAGCGGGGTGTAGGCAACCCTGTTGCCACCGGCGTGGCGTTATCCGCAGATTCTATTAAACCCTTGCAGATAGGGGATACTATTCCGAGTGCTTTATGGAACATGCCATTGCAACTAGTGAAAGCTGGGCAGGAGGGAAGTACTACTGTAACCCTCAACGATTATAAAGGTAAGCTCATTATCCTTGATTTTTGGGCTACCTGGTGTGGCAGTTGTATTGCATCGATGCCTAAGATGGACAGCTTACAGAAGGAGTTTAATGAAATAACGGTTCTTCCATTAACCTATCAAGATACGCAAACGGCGTCCGCTTTTTTAAATAAGAACCATAAACTGAAAAACCTGAATTTAGGGTACATAGTAAATGATACCATTTTTAAAAGGCTATTTCCGCATAAACTGATACCGCATCTTATCTGGATTGATCAGCAAAGAAAAGTTCTCGGGATAACAGGCGCAGCCGATGCTTCAAGATCGGTAATAAAGAAATTGTTAACTAACCAGCCTTATACCTTTCATACCAAAAATGATCTTTTAAGCTATGACCGCAAAAAACCACTTTTTATCGATGGAAATGGCGGTGAGGATACCTCCTTTTCGTTCAGATCTGTATTAAGTGGTTACCTGGAAGGTATTCCTTCCGCCATTACGAATGCCTATGAACTAAAGGGCAAGATCTACGTAAGGGCTACCAATGTGCCCATCTTTTTTCTTTACAATCTTATAATGCCGCAAGTGGCTAATTATCCTACTAACCGGATTGTATTTGAGCGGGCGGAGGCTGATAAATTCTTAAGTAGCTGTAGCACATTACCTATCGATGAGTGGAACAGAAAAAATCTGTATACCTATGATCTTACGATTCCTGCCCACCGTAAGGACGATCTAAAACGAATAATCGAAGCGGATCTGCTGAAATATTTTGGTGTCCAGGTGAAAGAACAGGAGCTGGAAATGAGGGTTTATAAGCTAATAAGCCTCAAAAATGCTCCCAGCAAACCGGTTGATCCGCAATCGCTTGATCTGAACAGAGATTTTCATGGTGGTTTGCTTACCAATTTTTTAGGTTGGTTAAATAACATCCAGGGCTTGCCACCAGTGGTAAGTGATTTAACTAAAAACATTCCTTTGGACATCAAAATAAAACGGAGCAATAACATAAACGACTTAAATAAACAGCTAAAGAGTTATCACCTACAACTGATTGAGGAGGAACAGATAATGAAAGTATTGGTGGTAATGGCAGCAAAAAAATAAGTTTTTATCAATAACCTAAACCAATGAAACTGAAAATTACGCTACTGATTTTAACAATACATTTCGCTGTGGGTTCTTTTGGACAAACGTCCAGACAAGAAGTTAGCGGAAGAGTTTTGTCAATAACTGATCAAACCGCTCTGAATGGGGCAACTATCATACTAAGCGATAAACCTACGGTGAAGGTTATCACGAATGAAAAAGGTGACTTCAATCTGCGTGATAGGGAACCGATCAAAAGTATTACAGTGTCCTGTATAGGGTATAAAACACAGGTACTTGCGCTTATGGATACAACCAAATTGCCCTTGGAAATTTATCTCGCTGAAGAGACCTATGAAATGGAGGAGGTAACCGTAAGCACAGGATATTATGATATTCCAAAAGAAAGGGCGACAGGATCTTTTGAAAAAATTGACAAGGAACTTTTTAATAGAAGGGTTTCTACCGATGTGTTGAGCCGTTTAGATGGGGTGGCTACGGGTGTATTGTTTGACAAAAGGACAGCTACCAATGTCAATATCAGAGGAGTCGGCACCATCTACGGAAATACGAGTCCGCTTATAGTGCTTGATAATTTTCCTTATGAGGGCGATATCAATAATATTAATCCGAATGATATTGAAGATATAACGATTTTGAAGGATGCTGCAGCGGCATCCATATGGGGAGCACGGGCAAGTAATGGAGTGATTGTGATCAATACGAAAAAGGCCAAACAGGAAGGGATGATGAAAGTAGAGGTAAACAGCAATGTAACGCTGGGCAGGAAACCAGATGTATTTTATCCTTCGCGTATTTCGACTGCCAATTTTATTGAGGTTGAACGGATGCTTTTTAATGAGGGCTTTTACAAAAATCAGGAAATTGCTTATACCAATCCCGTGCTTTCTCCTGTAGTTGAACTGCTAATCCAACACCGGGATGGCGCACTTTCTTCTGACAACCTGGAGCAGAAAATCAATCGCTTGAAATCATTGGATGTACGGAATGATTTTCGTGACCACTGGTATCAGAATAGTGTGAACCAACAGTATGCACTTAACCTGAAAGGGGCTTCTGTTAAAAATAGCTATTTCCTATCCGGAGGGTATGACCATAACGTTTCGGACCTTGAAAGCGTTTTTAAGCGTTTCAATTTTAGGTTTAACAATACTTACAGACCCATCGAGGGGATGGAACTGACGGCAGAAATGTTCTATACCAGAAGTTCAACAGATAGGGGCAGGGATAACCATTCATCGTTGAATACGGCAAGTTCCGGTAGAACGATCCACCCCTATGCACAACTGATGGATGCTGATGGTAATGCCTTGGCGGTCAATAAGGATTATAGAAACTCCTTTAAAGAGAATATGCATCAGCAGGGATTCTTACCGTGGAACTATTATCCGCTAGATGAGTACAATCATATTGATAACAGATCATTTAACACGGATATACTACTGAATGGAGCGCTGAAATATAACTTACCATTAGGTTTTCAGCTACAGCTAAATTATCAGCACCAGCGCAACCATAATAATGGGGAGGTGCTGTATGGCGAAAATAGTTATTACACCCGCGATTTGATCAATAGGTTTACGCAGCTAACACCAACTTTTAGCACGCCTATTCCTTATGGTGCCATTCTTAACATGAACAATGGACGGAATGTTACGAATAATGTGAGGTCCCAACTAAATTATAATCTTTCCTCGGGCAGCCACCTGTTAACTGCGTTAATAGGGGGAGAGTTTCGATCTAATAATTATGAAAGCAACAGTGCCAGAATGTACGGCTATGATCCGGATGTATATACACAGATAGCAGTAGATTACCTGACGCGTTTCAGGCAGTCTAATACAAATTATATTAGCTCAGCAATCATACCGCAGGGATTAAGTAGAACAGGAGGTACGAATAGATATGTTTCATACTACTTTAATGGGGCGTATACCTACAATGGCCTGTATACCTTTTCTGCCAGTGCGCGTAAGGATGGTTCTAATATTTTTGGCGTTAATACCAACCAACGTGTTGTTCCGCTCTACTCCTTAGGTGCTTCCTGGCTGGTCTCTAGCGAGGAGTTTTTTAAATCGACATGGCTGTCGTTGTTAAAGCTGCGGTTAACGTATGGCTACAACGGTAATGTAGACAATACCTTGTCGGCCTTTACAACGATTAATTATTTCAACAACGCCAATATTACAGGTAATAGATATGCGAACGTAGTGAATCCACCAAACCCTTCATTGAGGTGGGAAAAGACTAAGGTTATTAACGCTGCTGTGGATTTTGATGTGATGAAAGGCCGGATCGGAGGGTCTGCGGAATTTTATTGGAAGAACGGCATGGATTTAATCGGTTACGCACCCTTAGATCCTACAAGTGGTTTCTTCGCAAATAGTAATTTTTCTTTTAGGGGGAATGTGGCAGATATGAGAGGAAACGGCATAGAGCTGAATCTTTATTCACAGAATCTCCAAGGTGCATTAAACTGGAGAACAAACTGGCAATTGGCACTGGTAAAAAACGAGGTAACGCAGTATTTTAACCTGTATGTAACAGGTAGAAACTTTGTGTCAAGTGGTTTAGGCATCTCTCCATTGGTGGGTTATCCGGTGCATGCCGTATTCACGCTTCCTTGGGCTGGTCTAGACCCGGAAAATGGAGACCCAAGAGGTTATCTAAATGGGGAGGTTAGTAAAGATTATACGGCGATATTGAATAATACGACAATTGACGAACTTGTTTATCATGGTCCGGGTAAACCTACAACATTCGGTGGTATCCGTAATACCTTTTCCTGGAAACAATGGAGCGCCTCGTTTAATATCACTTATCAGTTTGGCCATTATTTTGTGAAACCTTCGCTGTCTTATAATAGCTTGTTCAATGCTTGGGATGGACATGGTGAATTTAAAGATCGCTGGCAAAAATCGGGCGATGAGCAATTTACTAATGTGCCATCGATGATATACCCTAACAATAATAACCGCGATACCTTTTATCAACTAAGTGCGGTACAGGTACAGAAAGCAGATCATATACGATTGCAGGATGTTACGTTATCCTATACATTTAATGGGGTGCGCAGGGGAAAACTTCCTTTTCAACTCCTCGAATTGTACGCATATGCCAATAATATCGCGCTGTTATGGAAAGCTAATAAGGTCAATATTGATCCGGCTTACGGCAATAGTATTCCTCCGGGAAGAACCTTGGCTTTTGGAATACGGACTAATTTTTAAATCTAGCTGAATATCTTATGAAAAAATATGTTTTTTATTCATTGTTAATCTGTATTTGTCTGGTGACTTCCTGTAACGATTACCTGGATGTAAAGCCTTCTAAATCGATGACGGTTCCGGAGAAAATAAAGGATTTGCAAGCCTTGCTTGATAATACTACTTATATCAATCAATCTTCACCCATAAGTCCGGAATTAGCTGCTGATAATTTCCTGGTGACTGATCAGGTATGGAACAGTACCGGTCTATCCGTTCGAAACGCTTACATCTGGGAAAAGGATGTGTTCAACGATTTTTTTCTAAATGATTGGTCTTATCCTTACGTTTCGGTGTTTTATGCTAATCTAGCAAAAGAAGGGGTGGAGAAGTTGCAAGGGACTTCGGCCTCACAGGTTGAGCTGGACTTTATTAAAGGGCAGGCACTATTTATTAGGGCCTACGCGTTCTACCAATTGGCGGGAGTGTTTACAAAACCTTATAATGCGCATACTGCTTCGAGCGATCTGGGTATCCCTTTGCGGCTTGTTTCGGACATCAATGAGCCAACATCAAGGGCGTCGGTTAAAGAAACCTATGATAGAATCATAGCAGACTTAAAAATAGCAGCAGACTTATTGCCTGATAAGGTTACTTATGCTACCCGGGCGTCGCGCGCGGCTGCTTATGCGTTATTGGCCAGGGTATACCTAAGCATGGCGGAATATACGGAGGCAGCAAGGTATGCCGATTTATATTTGGATATTAAAAATGTGCTGTTAGATTTCAACGAACTTGACGCTGCCAAGATGGTGCCTTTTCCTATTATGCATGAGGAGGACGTTTTTCATACCTGTGCACTGACGACAGGTTTTATCACGCCATCTTCTGGTATAGTTGACCCTTCGCTGTATAGCTTATATACAGCTGATGATTTACGCAGATCGTTGTTTTTTAGAATAGACGCCGATAACAAAACGGTGAGGTTTAAAGGTGACTATGGAGGCGCGGCCTCACCAATGCCTTATAACGGCCTTGCAACCGATGAAGTCTATCTGATAAAAGCAGAATGTGCTGCGAGGCTCGGAGAAAGGGAAAAGGCTCTGAGCCTGTTGAATACTTTCAGGCAGAAACGATACCGAACACGGATAAATGATGGTTTAGTACTTGAAAGTGATCAGGCTGTCCTATCGGAAGTGCTGTTAGAAAGAAGAAAAGAATTAATTGGCAGGGGGCTCCGCTGGTTTGATTTTAGAAGATTGAACAGGGAACAGTCCACCGCCGTTACCTTGAAGAGAGCGGTAAATGGTAAAGAGTATGTATTGCCACCCGGAGATAACAGGTATGTTTTTCAGATACCGCTCGAGGTCATAGCCTCGAGCGGTATTCCACAAAATCCTTATTGAATTGGATTTTTAAATTGTGGATTGGTTTGTGTTGCCAGGTTTGGCTGATCGGGGTTTGAAGCGTCACGTTCTGCCTGTATGGCACACAACCTACCAGCTCCCGCACATCCTGGAGAATTCTCTGGATCCTCACTATGGAGTGTATAGTTGGAAGGTTCATTTACATCTGATGCTTCATTATTGTAAGTGAACCATACCATCTCGGAACGAGTTTCTACCTTTGCCTTCTCTTTTGTATTAAAAGCGAAGGCAATGCCTACTCCAACAAATAACGTAAACGCCGTTATAAGGGATAGGACTTTTATTTTTGTCTTTTTAGACATTTGTATGAACTTTTTATAATAGCAAAAAAGGGCTCCAAAAACTTTAATTTAGTATTCGATTAATTCGGTTAGCCTTTGAGCTGGCCAGACTGAAGGCGTAGAGCACTGGCTCTATCTCTCCTTCTAAAACATTTAACCCGGCCTACCCGGGAATACTGCAAATTTGCGGCGGTAAACAATTTTATATGATGTGCCCCTTAGGGTGGTTGGTTTACTATAAATGGTACGCAAAGGAATAATTACGTTGCTTCTTATTAAAGGCAAATATTGCTTGATCGTTCTACGACATAACGCTACGACAGGCGAAATGCACCAACGATTGAAATAGCCTAATAGGGCGTGTAAAAATTGATTTAACCTTTTCGTTTCCATGTTTTCAAAAATAGCGCACACAAAAACAGAAAATGGTCCAGAGCTATTGGACGAAATGCATAGTTTAGTTTTTTTTGAATGGTGCTTTTAAATACCTTTTCTTTGCCGTATAATAGGATCCTTTGCTCATTTGAAGGTAATGCCAACGTTGCTCATTGGTGGTTTGCGCCACTATTTCGGGTAATTCTTCTATTAATAGTTTATATTTTTGATAGTGATTAGGCTGTTGGAAAATAAGAACATATTTACGTAGGCGATTAATATGATGCTGTTTGAGGATATGAAATAACTCAGATATTGACCAAAAGCTCCGTTGTCCTTCCAGTGCGATCTCATTACGTAGCATAAAGAGGGTAGTGGGTTTTAAGAACTCAATATGCACATTCCCCGCCCGTTGGGTGAAGAGATGCTCAGTACCTGTGAAATAAGAAAAGGGAATCGCTAACCAACGCATGACGCGTTGCCCGTCATCACGATAATGGATGCCTGCCACCAGCCCGTCGAGCACAAAACACCAATCGCGGCGCGCTTCGTCAGGCTGACTGAAAATAGCGTCCTTCGCGAATTGTTTGATCATTCCATGCTGTTCTAAAAAGTTTCTTGCGTCTTCCGGAATGACCATATAACGGCTCCAAAAAGTGAAAAATCTTTCCATTGTGTTTGTTTGTGTTTTAGATTGATAAGGGTGGGAGCTATCAATGACTTTTTGGACAGCTCCTATTGCTTGATGAAAGCGTTTATGTGAATCCACTCATGTAGCGCATGGGTGTTCCTCCTTTCTGTGTTTGTATGTACGTTACTTTTAACTAGGGGCTTTATAGTTTAGGTGCTCGTACAGCGGTTTTTATATCGGTTGTTTTTGGTGTTCAGTATATATCTTAGCGCTTGTTGCAACTGCTTGTGAATTAAATATCCAAGCACAGGCATTGAGTGAGATCATGATAAATGAGAACACCCATAAACCTAGTAAGAGGCCTATACTTACATGCAGGGCGATCATGCACGCACAGTATGTTGTTCGAATAGGTTTGAAAAAAAGCAGTAAAGGGTAGAGCAACTCTAACAGTACCACAGTGCAACCTATCACCACAAAGAGGTTTGTAGGCAGTGTATCAATGGTGGTACTAATTGTTTGATGTATTCTGAAATAGGGTAAATGTAGCGCTTTCCAAACCGCTTCTCCATTCCACCAGCTATTACTTAATGCTTTGTTAAAACCTGAAAAGAAATAGACAATGTTTAAATAAATTTGCAGCAGGTATTGCCATTGCTGATGGGCAAAGGAAGTATGGCGCGCTGATTTAAAAAGTAAATGATCTATGCTCGGGTACCGCTGAATTGGAAATAGGAGGCAAAAGAAAAGGGCTGTTTGGCAAAAATAATCGGCACCATAACTAAATGCGGGCATGGAAATAAATACCATGCAATGGATACAGAATAAGCAGCTACTTGCTGTTTTGCTGAAAAAACCTAGGAATAAAAGCAGACAGCAAAAGGTGTAACCGATTTTTAGGAATATACCTAGTACATAGGGCAAATGTACGGTTGTAGGTAGAATGCTGTTGGCATGAACTAATAATAGCAACTTGTTTATCAAGCCGTCAGGCAAAAAAAACAGGTTGAAGTCTGAGCCCAGTGCATGTAGCTTAATTAAACAAATAAGTGCCGTTGCCATACGCAGAACGGCTGCGAAATGTGGTGTTGGAAACATCTATTGTTTTTTGATAAAGTAGGTAATACCTTGGCGTGCTGTCACCAGGCGCCTTCGATAATGATTTATGTAAACCTGGATAGCTATAAAGCATGACACGAAGATGCACCTTGCTCACTAATGGATCTGGCGTAGCGAAACGGGCAGCGAGGCTAATAGCGATCGCTTGTAAGTAACGCGTTTGCATACTATCTGTCCTGGTGGTACATTTCTTTTTTTGTAGTTTGCTAAATTGCGTGCTGAAGTTAGCGTAGCGATGAAGGCTTTCTTGCAACTGAAGATTAGGTGTGCCGAGCGTACCTAATAGCTTTCCATCTCGGTTGTATAATTGAAAGGTCAAAACGTATTGATTACCTACTTCTGGTGCAAAAAATCCAAAGGGAGATTCTGTTCCCATAAGTTTCGACACTGCTAAGGGGACAGGTTGCTGTAGAAAGCTCTCCATCTGTTTCAATAAGGTTCTCTCCATTGACGGGCCTTTGCCAGTATTTCGGGGCAAAAGATGCTTTAGGCTGTGACATAGATTAACCAGTACGATAAGCGTAAAGAAAACACCCATCATTAATTTAACGAATACTTGCATATCTATTACCCCGGAATGTTATCTAATGCAGCGTCATATAGATGATCAAATAGTTGATCGGTTGAGGGCAAGATAAGCCCGTGGATTACGATGTTTCCTTCGCTTTCTTCTTCCACCTCGTTCGGTAGCGCAATGTTCTCTGAATAAGGAGCGAGCAGCTCTATTTTTTCCGGATTAAGTGGATTGGAAGCGATGAATTGTGTAATAGCGAGGAAAAGCGCTATGAAAAGTAAAATAAATGTTCTCATGTTTGTTCTTTATTTGATTAAACATAAAACTCTGTATAAATTGGAATGATCAATCGTAAGATGCAACCAAATGGCCTAAATATGCAACGAACGGAAATTTGTTCTAAATATCTTTTTTTGTAACTTTAAAAGATTATTATTTAACTTAAGTCTATAATCATTAACCTATGTTATCAACAATCCTTATTGATGATGAGATATTGGTATTAAAGGCCATGCAAAAATGCTTGTTGAAAATGAAAGATCTGCATCTTGTACAGACCTTTACGGATGCAGCAGAGGCGATTGCCTATATGAAAGACAATCCGGTTGATATCGTGTTCTGTGATATTGAAATGGATAGCCTGACCGGTTTGGAAGCAGCAAAGCATATCAAAAATTTATGTGATTATCTTGTCTTGGTCACTGCCTACGGCGACCGATATTTAAAGGAAGGGCACGAGGTGCACGCGGATGGTTACCTATATAAACCGCTCAGTACGGATAAAGTGAAAAAGGAAATAGAAGAATTGCGCCGACGAAATAAACGGATTGGGAAAGCTGAAAATAACGTAATGACCATTCAAGACGGATCGTCTGTACATCTTCTACAGCTTGATCAACTCATCATGGTAAAAGCAGCGAAAGAATATCAAGTAATGCATTTAGCAGGCCTTCGAGCGGATATAGTGATTAGAAAGGGTTTACATATACTCGAAAAAGAGCTTTGTGCGCGTAAGCAATTTAAACGGGTGCATAAATCTTATATCGTTAATTTAGCATACGTAGAAGGGCTAAAGCGGCAGACCTTGATTGTTGCAGAAAAGGAGGTTCCTGTAAGTAAATCTTATCTCGGAACTTTGAAACGAGCCTTAAATGAATTTTTGGATTAATATACAAGCTATTGATTAAACGTTTACAAAACACTTGGTTTAAGAAAAGAAAGTTTAGTGTGACAAAAGGGGGCGCACACCTTGTCTTTTGCGCGTTCTTTATAGCACTGGATGCTTACCTGGTCCAATATGACGAAGGCTATCGGTATAATATATATAATTATCTCATCTATTATTTAATTACAGTTATTGCGCTGTTCATATATGTATGGTGTTTATTGCCTATGAGTTTGCGGGATTATCTGAAAAACCCTATTAAAAACATCGGTCGAACGGTTTTAGCGACTCTTTCTTTGTTCTTCATTTATATAGGTTTGGTATTATTGATCAGTTTCTTATGGGGTGATATGCAGGTTAGCTTGGATAGCTGGGAGGAGGGATGGACATTAATAGTATATAATATAAGGCCCTTACTTTCTAAATTGTTTTTTATAAGCTCTTGCGGTTTGATGTTGTACGCATTTAACCAGTTATTCAATTCGGAAATCTTGCGGCTGGCAACGTTAAAGCTATTTAAGACGACTAAACGTGAAAATGTGCTTTTGGTAAATAACCAGCTGCGTTTATTGAACCAAGCCCAGTATTTAAAACAGCAATGGCTTAAAAGTCGCTTGGATCCGCACACCTTAGTTAATACGCTCTATGGGGTAGATACACTGATTATGGAAGATCCGGAAAATGCACAGGAAGTGCTTTTGCACATAGGGGAACTGATGCAGTTTTATATGGATGAGTCGCATCGCGAGCGTATTCCGTTGTCGGCCGAGATAGCACAGTGTAAACGCTTGATCGATCTAAATGCTATTCGTTATCCGAATCAATTTGCCTTCATCTGGAAGGAACCGGATGATATAAAGGGGCTGCATATTTTACCGATGTCTTTGTTCTTATTTATAGAAAACACTTTTAAGCACGGGTTAAAGGATAATGCGACCGATCCCGCTCACGTGGTCATTGACTTTGACGGCACCAACCTCACTTATTTTATACGTAATAGAATAGGTGTTAAGCAAACTGGGAAGAGAAAGCCCCTGGGCTTGCAAAACTTGAAGGAACAATTGACATATCACTACAAGGATAAACATCATTTTACTACGGCTGTTAGGGACGGCTTTTTTGAAGTACGGCTAGTTTTCCAATTGAACTAGCTGTTCATTTTGTCCATTTTTCAAGTATTGGATCCCTTTTATATAGGAATCATTATTTTAAAGCGATCAAATTATTCACCTTACATGGGCTAGGTGTGGCAAAGGGTTGGTGTTGCCTATTGCTGCGGGGCTTACCGATGCTTTGTATTAAACATCGACAAAATGAGACAATTAGTAAATATTGTAACGCTTTTGAAAGCGATCTATCTATTATTAAACAAACGTTTAGAAAATACACTGGAGTCTAAGAAAGAGGCCGCGATGCTTGTAAGACTATATTCGCGGAACGCAGCAGCTGATTATTTGCTGGTGCGGCCTAAAACCGTTACCAATTGGCGTAAACAGGGAAAACTCCTTCCTGCCAAACATCCTGGTAAAACACCCTTATATGATCAGGAAGAACTCGATCGTTGCTACAAATGGTATTGGGGAAGACCAAAAGGGGAGTAGCCTGCAACCTAGAGGCTTCGTGCAGAAAAGGCAAAAGGCTGGGTTAACACTGTATCATAAAGGGGCCCGCACTACTCGCCGTGTAGTGCGGGAGGCCTCTTGACTCTTTTATAATTCTTTTAGAAGGGAAAATTATGGGACGGTGGTGGAATGTAAGTTGTATTCGGCCGCTTGCTTATTTGTCTTAAAGCCGCTCGCCGTCACGATGCTGTTAACAGTTCATAAAGGGTTTGGAACGATATCAAAATGGGGAGGATGACCTTTGAATTCAAAAACACTGTCTATTTTATACCTTTCTTTAGTGCTTCTATATCTCCTAGGTCTTTTGCACGACCAGAAGCCTGCTTGTTTTTAATGAAATCATTTGCACTTATAAAATATATTTTCAAGTCATCAATTTCCGTTTCCACCTTTTCTTTATAAGCTTCATCGAAATCAACACCTGATATAGAGTTAAGAATATCTATACGTAATGGAGGATATCCGAGTTGTGTGACATAGTTTTCTCTAAGGAAATCATTATCTGAAAGTCCTAAACCTTCAAACCCGAAATCTTTGATCACTTTTATCATTTTTTGAGCGTTATCTTTATCTGGTTTAATCCAGATATCCAAATCTCCTGTATGTCTTGGCCTACCATGAAGTGATAAAGCATAAGCACCGACAACCATGTATTTTACTTCATGTTCGTTTAGCAATTGGACGAAATCAATGAAATCCTGTTCAAAGATCATAGTTTTCTTCTGTTAATGTTTTTTTCGATATGTTTAGGATAGTTTCCATGAAACCACAGGTAGTATTCCTGTCGCAGACGTGTGACTTCCGCTATGCGTTCCGCTGCTGGTCGGCTTAACCAAAACCTAACGTCTTGCACGTCCTCTTCGTCCATTTTTACCAAATTGGCAACCATTGACATCTTTCGTTTTTTCATGGGGCGTTAATGTCTTACGTATCGTAAAGATACGGCTTTTTTACGTTCGTTTCTGTTTTTTTAGAGATCTCTGCTCTATAACAGACTTTGTTTTATTGTCTCGGGCTTTCGATCGATTTTAAAAAGGTACCGAAAAGGGAATATACGTTCCCTTTTTTGGATAAATGGGAACCAAAAGGGAACGGAGTGCCTGCTCTATTGTTTTGCCTGCCAGTGGCTTATACTTTTGTTTCATCAGCAGCGCGTACCGGTACTGAAAGCTGATGGAATAGAATGTTTAACAAAAATTAAAACAAAATGGCAAAATTTATTAATGGTGCCAATGGCACCTTCTCAGGTAAGGTTGGTAGTGTGATTGGCAGTAGCTGGCGTGGTATCAATTACCTGCGTGGTTTGGGTAAAAAGAGCAAGGTACCGGCCACCGAATCACAGCGCCTGCAGCGTGACCGGTTCTCGATGTTAGTGAAGTTCATTGCACCGCTGAAAGAGCTTCTTGACAGGGGCTTTGCGGGGCGCAACCTAAAACTGGCTACGGCGTTTAGTTATGCGGTGAAGCATAACATGGATATGGGTGCAGTAAGTGTCACCGCACCAGTGGAACTGAATTATGCAGCCCTTCACCTAAGTGACGGTAGGCTCTTTAAACCGCGGGGTGCCAACGTAGAGGTCACTGCCGACACGCTGACGGTCAGCTGGAATCCGAAGGAGATTGAATTTAATAGTAAATTGAACGATGTTGCCCATGTGTTGATCTATAATGTAAACCAGGATCTGTTCTTCACACCAGATGCTTCTTCTACAAGAGCGATGGGGGTGGCAACAGCAGCACTGGAAGATATGGATGGTGGGGATACCGGACATGTGTGGATGTTCTTTACCAGTGCAGATGGTAAGCAGATATCAAGAACGGTGTACGTGGGTGAGGTAACATTTATCTAATGGTTTAACCTGTAGGGCGGCGACTCTGCCGCCCTATGCATAAACGAAAATTTATGGCAATTATGAAGAACGGCCTTTTATATGGCCGTGTTGGAAACCAATTGTACTACGTTCGGGGCGGCGTACAACATGTGCGGGCCTTGATAAAGAAGCAGAAGCGACTGCCATCACCCAAGCAAGTGCAACAGTTCGAACGGATGCGCCAAGTGAATAGCTTCTTATCACCATTGAAACAAATTATTCGGCATACTTGTGAACCGGATAAGGGTTTAATGTCGGGCATGAACAGGGCGATGCAGCAGATTTTCAGAGCAGCATTGGTAACTGAAGAAGATGGAAAAATAGTGATTGATCCTGCTTTGGTGAAGGTAAGTATGGGGAGCTTGGCAAATGTATATGTCTCAAAGGTAGAAGTGTTAAATGGCATAGCGCGTATTGAATGGATTGTGAACCCTTTTTTAGATTACTATCCGGTGTATTTATTGGCTTATAATGTAGAACAACAAATAGTTCAATTAAGCAGTGGTGGTGATTTATCAAGTCAAGGACTACTAACGATGGAATTAAACGAAGAGATAAAGACTGGCCTGGTTCACTTATATGTTTATACGTCGGACAGACAGCGAGCTGCGTTTTCTGATAGTACCTATGCGGGGTCTATAAGTTGTGAATCGAATGATCAATAATAGCACACAAATAAATAAAAAAAGCAATGATAAAACTATTGAGAATTGCCAACGGGATCAATACCACGGTGGGACAGTTGTATATAGATGGGTTTTTTATCTGTTACATTTTAGAAGATAAGGTAAGACCGGAAAAAATTCCAGGAGAAACCGCTATCCCGGCAGGAACCTATCAGCTCGGTCTTAACAAAACAGCCGGCATGAACACCAAATATAAAAGCAGGTATTCCCATATGCATCAAGGGATGATAGAAATTAGGGGTATCCCAAATTTTACGCTGGTTTTCTTTCATATCGGAAACTATCATACGGATACAAGAGGTTGTTTGCTAACAGGCAGCTATTATCAGCTTATTGACGGTGATTATAGGGTACTGCATTCTGCGGATGCTTATAAAAGGGTGTATCCTTTATTGGCTGAAGCAGCCAGCGCTGGTCTGAACTTGATCATTAGTTGATTTTTCTTCAATCGCAATTCGTCTACTTTTTTTCATTTGTGTTAACTCTTAAAGGTATTCAAGCTTTCTCTTTGCAAGAGAAGGTTCCTTCAGCTGAAAAAGTAGCAAAACATAGCGAAGCGATCTCATGAGCGCGCCTGAAAATAACTCAGGCGAATAAAAGCCGCGGCTGTAAACATTCCTTCGGTCGTCTATGCTATTACTTAGTCTGTAGCAACCGGAATCTTTAAGGCCGATTGATAGGTTATGAAGGACATATGCCTAGGAGACTGAAGTCACGGGCTCTGGCACACATATGAGACCGACCTCATGGCATAGTTACGAGTTGTGAGTGCTGGAAATATTAATTGGTGTGATGCTGCAATAGTCAGTCGGCACGCCTGCACGACCGGCCTCACAGAATGAGCGTTAAGAAAATCAGCTTAGAGGGGTAGGGAAGTTCTGTGTGGAAGTGGAGTGAAACGAAACGGCTCCACAGAACAAAAAGGACGCTGGTTTTTAGCGAGGGCTGTGCCGCCTTGACCTTTATTCATTGAGTGTTTGTTTTAACGGCATTCATGAGCTCGAAGCAAGCTTCTCGGTTTGTAACTTTTGGGTCAAGCCAAAAGTTGAAGAAATTAGTTAAGAGAAAAGAATATTAAAAAGAAGATTTAAAAATTAAATTAGAGTATATGAAAACACTTGAATTAATAACATTACTAGGTACCATCATTTCAATCCTTTTATCAATAATAGCTTATTTTCTAAAACAGCTATATGGTAGCTTCCGAAAAATGGAAAATGATATGAGCTTAGTGAAAGCGAGTATTCGGCTGATGAAAGCAGCGCTGAAAGCTAATTATAATTTACTGAGACAAAGAATAGAATTTCTAGAGCGAAAGACTTAAAGCGATAGCTTAAAGTGAATTCAGTCTTGTGTCTTGATACTTATGTCTTATGTCTAAAAATTAAAAAACATGAACCGTACATGTCAAAAATTTCATTTCTGTCACATAGGAGAATGTAAATTTTTAACATGGTAAGCTCCATCTGACCGATGGAATAAAATTATTTACAGATGAAAAAAGAAATCCTAAATAGACTCCAATCTCCTACACCGAAATTCTTTAAAAAAATAAGAACCATCGGTTTAACCTTAGGAGCTGTAGGAGCAGCGATCCTAACAGCGCCATTTACATTACCTACGGCGGTAGTAACAATAGCGGGTTACCTAGCCACAGCAGGTATAGTAGCTTCCGTCATATCATCCACTGCAAAAGACGGTAACGAAGACTTGTAGTATTAACTATCTCCTCCGCACTTTATTATTAAGTGCGGAGGACTTATTTCATATCCCATTTACTAAGTTTTTCAGAATTTTTCGATGTGATATAGTTCGGCCTTCGTCTGTGTTGTTGTTAATGAATTATGGGGATGAGAAATTCATTTGGAAAAAGTAACGATATACCCTTACTTTTGATAGTATCATATGATACTACCAATGGGGCCGCCATACGATATTACTCCGAAAATATTAAAACTAGTTAGTTCTGTTTCCTAGAAATTAGGAGAGGTGAATGCACATTACTTAAGTAGGCAATCCCCTCAACTGCGGAAGCAAAATAGAATAAGGACCATTCATTCCTCCTTACAAATAGAAGGAAATACATTAACAGAAGAACAAATTACAGAATTAATAGAACATAAAAGAGTTATAAGGACCTAAGAAAGATGTCTTAGAAGTTTTAAATGCCATTAAAGTTTACGAAAACTTCAGGGGATTTAAATGCGCTTCGTATGCAAGCTTTCAAAGGGCATATCGTGAATTAATGACAGGTTTAATTGACAGTGCTGGCCAGTATAGGAAAAAGGGTGTGGGAATTGTAAAAGGAGCAAATGTAGAGCATATAGCTCCTCCTTATGAAAATGTGCCGTATCTTATGAACGATCTATTTCAATACCTTAAAGATCCGGAAGAATTGACATTAATAAAAAGCTGTGTCTTCCATTATGAGATGGAATTTATCCACCCATTTTTAGATGGAAACGGCAGAATGGGTAGATTGTGCAAACGGATATACTAATGACGGAATTTCCGGTTTTTGAATATTTATCTTTTGAAACATTGATTAGCAAAACGCAAGATGAATATTATAAATCTTTAGCATTAAGCGATAAAACTGGGAAATCAACTCACTTTATTGAATATATGTTAGCTGTGATTGATCAATCATTAGTCGATCTGTTAAATTATACTGGCAGGATATTGAAAGACGTTGATAGACTAGCATATTTTTTTGAGTTTAGATGCTAAGGAGTTTGCCAGAAAGGACTATATGAATGTTTTTAAGGAATTGTCTTCGGCTACAGCCAGTAGAGACTTAAAAAAGGGCATTTCTTTAAATTTATTCAAAAGCATTGGAAGCCAAAATAAAACTAGGTATATAGTTTGAAGTATTGCTGAAAACCGAATGCTATAACATTAGCCTCAAACTGTTTCTTGGACACAATGACAAACAATTTTATACCTTTTTTAGGACATGTCGAAAACTAGACCAAAATTAAGCGTTTCCATCATTTGATACTTTGAAGTGATTCTAAAGGGATTCGCGACTCAAATATGCTTTTTTTAGCAGAACGGATTAAATCTTGCAGTTAAAATTATCAGGAACCAATACATAAGGGCTCATATGAGAAAATTGAATCTGGATAGTGTAAAAGAAGAGATAAAATCGACATGCTCAGAACTCCTGCCGGAGTGTCAAGTGCATACCTCAGGTGAAGATGAAACAAACCTTTGTGTGCGTTGGAAGAGTGATGGCATATTTTTTAATATTGATTTAAAGGATGATGAACTTGCTGTTTGGCAGCAGCAAGGGGTTCTGAAATCGGAAATTGAAAAAAGAATAAAAGCCGTTTTAGCAAATAGGAAGCTGCCGGAAAATAATCCCAATGCCCCTGATGCTTCTTTTTTCCCTTTATCTTAATGACAAATACTAATTAAAATATCTTATGAAAAAGTTAACTGAATTTTTATTACTAGCGTGTTGCATAGCTTGTTTTGGATGTAGTGGATCTAATAGCGACAACACAAGCTCGTCTGATAATGGGGATGAAACTACTGCTGATACCGCTGTACTATCGGACTCAATAGCCGGTGATATGACTGCTGATGCAAGTTTTGCGTTAGAAGCCGCTAATGGCGGAATGGCCGAAGTAGAACTGGGAAAGCTTGCGCAAGAAAAAGCAACAGATGCAAAGGTAAAAGAGTTTGCAAGTATGATGATTACGGATCATTCGAAAGCAAATGAGGAATTGAAAGCTATTGCGGCGGCGAAACAGATTACTTTGCCTACTGTGCCAAATCCGGATAAACAAACGATAAAAAAAGAACTTAGTGCCAAATCGGGCGACGACTTTGATAAGGCTTATGTGGCTGAAATGATAAAAGACCATCAAAAGGATATCAGTCTTTTTGAGCAAGCCCAAAAGACTTTACAAGACCCCGAATTGAAACAGTTTGTAGAAAAAACGTTACCTGTGCTAAGAAAACATATGGATCATATTGGAGAAATTAAGAAGTAGGCTAATAAAAACAGCCTGAATTTCGTTTGATTCCAGGCTGTTTTCGTTTATAAATCAGGTTGTTTATGCAGCGCCTCTCATAACTCTCAATAATACTGCGATGATAGCTATAACCAATAATACATGAATAATTCCTCCTCCAGCATAGCCACCAAAAAAGCTGATTGCCCAAATAATAACTAGTACGACTGCAACGATATAAAGTAAATTTCCCATAACTTCGAATTTTATGAATTATCTTCTTACTTATAAATGCTTTATTCGCTAAAATTGTTTTAAGAAATCGAAAAGAAACAAATAACAATCATTGGGGCAACGAGCTCCGCGAAAAAATAGCGGTGCTGAAATAGCCGTTTGGCCATTCTTTAGGCACAAGAGGTTAGAAACCCCCTGAAAGGCTGTTGTAGCGCATCTTCAAGGGGTTAAAATGATTTATTAGTAGCCGGGATTTTGCGTTAAATTATTGTTCCCTGAAATTGCCTGTGTAGGGATAGGGAATCGCTTCAGGTGATCTGATTGAGAAGCTTTATGATCCCACCAAGTTTCGGTAGTGAACATATTCCACCGAATGAGGTCTGTGCGTCTGCGACCCTCCCCCAGAAACTCAATACTCCACTCGTCTAAAAAGCGATATTTGTCGAGATTGTCGGCGCCTGCGGGATTAGGATCTACCCCATTAGCGAAATTACGTTTTCTGACGGTATTGATCAACTCAGCAGCGCCAGCAAGATCACCACTGCGCCATTTGCATTCAGCTAACATATAATACACTTCAGCTAGTCGCAGAACAGGATTGTCTGCTCCCCAGCGTAAGGTGTTTTCTGCTAGCGTAGGAATGGGCACTTTTACCAAACGAATACCGGTATTCTCTTCTCCTTCCGACATTTTAGAAGGGATTTGTGAAATAGCACTGTATTTTTTACCAGGGCCAACCTCACTGAAACGACCCACTTGGTCACGTAGTACAAGTGCTTTATCTTTATATTCCTGGGTGCCTACAATTATACCGCCACCGGGTTTTATTTGTGGCCCTACCAGGAACATGCCTTCGTAGGTGCCGCTACCTAAATAGTGATAGGGCTTTTTTCGAAGATCACCGGCATCGAATTTTTCGAAAGGAGAACCGAGCTTCCATTCATTTTCATAGAAGCTGGAATCTGGACGACGCGATGGACTGAGGTGCGTACCGTTATCAGCTCCCATATCTTGATCGAAATATTGGCGACTGTTATAATGATAGAAATTGCTGTAAAACCAATCGTACTGTAACTTATTGAACTCGGAAGGGATCGACCAGATAATTTCTGGCGATTGGTCGTTCTTGAAACTGTGCGGTCCGTACCAAGTAGGATCGAGCTGATAAATGCCATATTGACCATCGATAATGGCCTGTGCCAACTGCTGGCATTCAGCATACATTGGTTTGCCAATATAAGTCTCGGCATTAAAATAGAGCTGTGCCAGCATCATGGCCGCTGCAGCTTGCTTCAGCTCACCCATTTCTTTCTGTCCGCCTTCTTTTTTAGGTAAGGCTATGATTGCCGTCTTTAATAATTGCTCAATATGGTTGAATACCTCTTGATCTGTATCGCGTGGCAAATTTTCGCCTTCTAAATTATTAAAGATGGGCATTCCACCGAAATAATCCAATCCACGCAAATAAAAATAGGCTATCAGGGTATTGAGCTGATTTACATGTGCGGCTTGATCTTCAGCCGTCAGGGCGAATTTGGTATAATCTAACTTCTCCAAATCACTGCGGGCATCTAAGGCCAATGCAATACCCATAAGGGTACCGCGCCAGGTCCCCCAGATCCATCCTTCGTCAGGCGTCCAGCTGTGATAATGAAAACGCTCATTAGTGCCACCGTTATACCAGTGTGGCCCCTTTGTAGTAATGGCAAAGTTGTCGGCCGTTTGTTCTTGCAATTGCCAGCGGTCTTCGCCCATATACCAGCGGGCATGAGTGAATGGCCGATTGAGTGCTGCGAGAATATCTTTCTCGCTCTTAAAAAAGGTTTCGGGTGTAACCTGGCTGTAGAACTCTTGATCGAGCTTGGTGCAACTGCTTACCAGTACCAGCAGCGATAGCAGCGTATATGTGAAAAATTTGTTCATGATTGTCATCGTTAAAGGTTAAAAACTTGCTTGTAAACCGAACATGAAAGTGCGGGTGCGTGGATATACATCGAGGTTTTCAAATCCGGGTTCTAAGCCATTGATATTGACTTCGGGATCGAGCCCGCTATACTTGGTAAAAACGAAGAGATCTCTTCCCGTTGCGTATACACGGATGTTCTTAAAGGGGCCGATCCAATTTTTGTTGAAGGTATACCCTAAACTGATGGCATCCACCTTCAGAAAATTTCCGTTTTCAAGCCAGTAATCGCTCAACTGCTTTTCGCCTTTTACATTGGCGAGTTCATCATAAGCGCTTTTTAATACGTTCCTGCCAGTTACGTTCGCAATGCCATTGTACATCTTCATCATGTTGAATACATCATACCCTAACCAGCTGCGCAGGTACACGCTGGCATCCCAGTTTTTATAGGATATGGAATGGTTCCATGATAATTGTAATTTCGGAATACCATTTCCGATGAAGCGTTTGTCTTCGAGTTTTTTATCGCTTGCCGGAATAACTTCATTATTCTTATTGTACAGTAACCACTGGCCATCATCGGTGAAACCCGCAAATTGCCAGATATAGAACTGACCAATCGCTTCACCGGGATAAAGTCGTACGGCGGTACCGGGTGACCCAGGCGAAGGAAAATCTTTGCTGTCCATAAAGGTCTGACTACCCCAGAGTGTGCGTAAGTTACTTTTATTATGGGAAGCAACGATGGAAGTGGTATAGGTCCAATCGTTTTTGTTTACGACGTTGTAGTTTAACTCAAACTCGAAACCTTGGTTTTCCATGCTACCTACATTCATGGTTGTCTTATCGTGGATGGCAGGTGGTTGGGAGACGCTGATTTCATAAATCAAATTGTCGATGACACGCTTATAATAGTCAAATCGGCCACTGAGCTTATTGTTCAGGATGGTAAAGTCCATACCGACATTATATTCCTTTTTAATTTCCCAACGGATACCTGGGTTCTGGTTGTGCTTAACGCCAAAGGTACGGTTCCAGTTACCCGCAAAAGGCCACCAAGTATCGGCCGAGTACATACGGGAGGAAACTTCTGCGCCGAAACCTTCGTTGCCGGTTTCGCCATAACCTGCACGGATTTTAATGTCATCGATGAATGCAAACTTACGCATAAAGGGTTCCTGACTGAGTCGCCAACCTGCTGATACACCGGGAAAAGTGCCCCAGCGGTTTCCAGGAGCGAATTTTGAAGAGCCCTCACGGCGTAGATTCGCGGTAACGATGTAACGATCTTTGAATGAATAGTTGACACGCCCGAAGAAAGCTGCCAGTTTAACCCATGGATCTTTCCATGAGCCCAATCCTGCACGACCATCGGCCAGCCAAGTACCCGAGCCCATATCGTGTTCTTCTAGTCCGTCAACTGGGAAATTGGAGTTCTCCGCCCAGAATCCCTGCCCGTTGAAATCCTGATAACTGTAACCTGCCACCGCACTGATCTGATGGTTTTCAAAGCGCTTGCTATAGTTCAGTGTCCATTCTACGATACGGTCCTGCCAACGCTTGTACTCTTGTTTTGCGTACCCGTCTACATTTTGCTCACGCGAAACACGATGTTGGGATGAACGGAAGAAGGTGGGATGTTCGCTATTGTTCTTAATACCCACCATAGCTGTTGTGTAGAGGTCTTTCGTGAGGTTCACTTTCAACGTTGCATTTGCCAAGAGGTAGCGATACTGGTTTTGCTTCTTGCGCAGCATCACTTCTGCTAAAGGATTCCACGT
>DATMSZ010000221.1:0-27490 GCA_035565175.1 Pseudosphingobacterium sp. | reverse complement strand
CAAAAATATAAAAAATCCATTAAGCAATTATTGTACAATGCGAAAGAAAAATAAGAGAATCGTTAGCACTGGTAACATAAATTAATTAAATACAGAATTTGAACGAACTAAAAATAACACTAGAACATGTAGATCCCGCCTTATTGTGGGGTGCTCAGAACGAACATTTCGAACTTATTAGAAAATATTTTCCTAAGTTAAAGCTAGTTGCGCGCGGAACAGAATTGAAGGTGTTGGGAGACGAAGAAGAAAGTGGTATTTTCAGAACTAAATTTGGAGCTGTTTTAAATCATTTAGAGAAATTTAACCATATAAATTATAATGACATAGAAACGATACTAGGAGCCACGCCGGCGGTAATGGCAGCACAAAGTGTTGTTGAAAAAGCCGCAGCTCCGTTTAGTGGTGAACCAATCGTTTTTGGGCCAAATGGTATTGTCGTTAAAGCTCGCACAGCGAATCAGCGAAGGATGGTGGATAGTATTCTGAAGAATGATATATTATTTGCCATTGGACCTGCCGGTACAGGTAAAACCTATACAGCTGTCGCATTAGCTGTAAGGGCATTACGTAATAAAGAAGTAAAACGTATTATATTGACTCGGCCAGCAGTGGAAGCAGGCGAAAACTTGGGCTTTCTTCCAGGCGATTTAAAAGAAAAAGTAGATCCTTATCTAAGGCCGCTTTACGATGCATTGGATGACATGATTCCGGCGGAAAAGTTGAAACTTTATCTTGAAAATCGTACAATTGAAGTAGCTCCCCTCGCCTTTATGCGTGGGAGAACATTAGATAATTGCTTTGTTATTCTAGACGAGGCGCAAAATGCTACAGAGATGCAGTTGAAGATGTTTTTAACGCGAATGGGACCAACTGCTAAATTTATTGTTACAGGTGATGTGACGCAGATAGATTTGCCTAAAAAACAACAATCTGGTCTTAATGGCGCAATTAACCTATTAGATAATATTGAGGGTATTGATATTATTTATTTAAGTGGGGGAGATGTGGTAAGACATAAGTTGGTAAAAAGAATATTGGAGGCCTACGGCGATATTTAGAGAATTAGCCAATTCGGGAATAAGCCAATTAGCCGATGTGGTTGATAGATGGCCTCTTCATTTTTTACTTTTGAATTTTTAATTGAATACAGTGAACGCAATAAAAGAAACTAAATTTAATTTCCCACATCAAACGGCCTTTTATAAAGGAAAAGTACGTGATGTATATACCATAGATGATAAATTTTTGGCAATGGTAGTCTCAGACCGTATATCAGCTTTTGATGTAGTGCTTCCAAGGGCCATCCCTTATAAAGGACAGGTGCTTAACCAAATAGCGGCCAAATTTTTAAAGGCCACTGAAGATATTTTGCCTAACTGGGTGATAGATGTACCGGATCCTAGTGCAACAGTTGGAAAAATAGCTGCACCTTTTAAAGTAGAAATGGTTATTCGCGGATATCTTTCTGGGCATGCTTGGAGAGAATATGCTGCCGGTAAACGTGAGGTATGTGGTGAGAAGCTCCCAGAAGGATTGAAGGAAAATGATAAATTGCCGACACCTATTATTACTCCTACAACAAAAGCAGCAATTGGACATGATGAAGATATCTCAAGGGCTGAGATCCTCCGTCAAAATATAGTTAGTGAAGAAGATTATGTGCAGTTAGAAGCGTTTACAAAAGCTCTATTTAAAAGAGGGACTGAAATTGCTTATGCTCAAGGGCTTATATTGGTTGATACAAAGTATGAATTTGGAAAAATAGGTGATGAAATTTATCTCATTGATGAAATTCATACGCCTGATTCATCCAGATATTTTTATAAAGAGGGTTACGAAGAATTACAACGTGAAGGTAAGCCCCAACGGCAACTCTCGAAAGAATTCGTTCGTAAATGGTTAATTGAAAATGGTTTCCAAGGCAAGGAAGGACAAACAGTGCCCGAAATGAGTGATGAATTGGTAGCTTCTATTTCAGAAAGGTATATCGAACTTTACGAACATATAACAGGAGAGAAATTTATTCGCTACGATATAAAAGATATTGAGAAAAGAGTGGAGGACAATATTAATAAGGCCCTTCAAGAGTTGTTATAAGAAACCGATTAAAAAACTAAAAACTTATGAAATTCACTATTGATAAACATGAGCGTTATGTAGTCATTACCCCTCATGAAGAAGTTTTAGACGGCGTTACAGCGCCCAAAATCAAGTCGGAGTTTGTATTATTGAATACAGATGGCCAAAGAAATATTATTTTAGATCTATCTAAAGTAAAAGACGCAGATACTTCTGGTTTAAGATGTGCACTAACCGCTCATAGGCTATGTCACGCTGCGGGAGGTGTTTTTGTTATATGTTGTGCAGGTGAAGAAATAATGCAATTAATAGAATTGTCTAATTTGAAAGATGTTTTACATGTTGTACCAAGTTCCGACGAAGCAGAAGATCTAATTTTTATGGAAGAATTAGAAAAAGAGTTTAGGGGACAGGTGGCAACGGATGAAGAATGAGATTTGAAGTAACCATTTTAGGGAGTAATTCGGCAACACCTTTATATGGCAGACATCACACGGCGCAGGTTTTAAATTGCAATGATGTCTTAAGTTTAATCGATTGCGGGGAAGGTACGCAATTGCAGTTGCAGCGTTATAATTTTAAAGCGAACCGTATAAAATACATTTTTATATCACATCTTCATGGCGATCACTATCTAGGGTTAGTGGGACTTATTTCCTCCATGCATCTTAATGGAAGAAAGGAAGACCTTTATATTTTCGGTCCCCCCGGACTAAAAGAAATAATAGATCTACAGCTTTATTATTCCGAAACTCAACTCCGATATAATTTGCTGTTTCATGCCACCAAGGCAGATGAGGCGAAGCAACTATTGGCTGATAGTAATTTTGAGGTGACTAGCTTTCCTATAAGTCATCGAATTCCATGTACAGGATATATTTTTAAAGAAAAGCAACGTCTTCCTCGCATAAATAAGGAATTAATAGAGGGCTTGGATATTCCAATTGCTTATTATCCACTAATAAAAAAAGGGATAGATTACACAGATCCGTCTGGAAATGTTTATAAGGCTAATGAATTAACAATACCTGCTGCTATACCAAAAAGCTATGCGTTCTGTTCAGATACAATTTACACTGAAAGCTATTGGCCTTATATAAGGAATGTCTCGCTACTCTATCATGAAGCGACATTTTTACATGAGATGGTAGATAGAGCTGCCGAAACTTTTCATACCACTGCATTACAGGCGGCTGAAATTGCTAAGGGGGTTAACGCAAAGAGACTTCTCATCGGTCACTTTTCTGCCAGATATAAAGATTTGCAACCACTGTTGGACGAAAGTAAAACACTGTTTCCAAATACCGAATTAGCTATAGAAGGGCAAACATTTGAGATTTAATCTCTTTTTCTTCCAAAAATAGAGAAGTGAACGTATCTGCTTGGGTTTTCTTTTAAATCTATCATCAAACTGTCCAAATTCTTTGATGCATTATTGAGGTTATCATAAAGCTTCTCATCATTTAATAATAATCCTACAGAGCCCTTTCCACTATTTATATTATTAACAATATTCTGTAAATCAGCAACAGCTGCATTTGCATTATCAATCGTTCGCTCAAAATCGGCTTTAGCTGCTTTGTCACTAACGCTTTCCAGATTACCCAAAATGTTGGTTATTTTGTCGCCGTTATTTTTGAAATTGGCCGAAATGGCTTCAACGTTACTTAATATATTGGCAAGTTTAGTTCGTTGTGTACCAACAATAGCATCTACCTGCGTTGTAGTATGTTCTAAAGTGTTTAGGGTGTTGGCTATACTTGCAATGCTTCGATTAAAATTACGCTGAAAATCTGCATTTACCGTATTGTTTATAGAACTCAATACCGAGTCGAGCACGGCTACCACCGCTTCAGCCTTTTTTTGCACGGGTTCTACTTGCTCAAGGATATTTCGTTGAATGTTTGCTCTTAATGTGTCGCCATCATTTGCATAGGTTGGACTGTCACCTAGTTCAAAAACGATGGCCTTGCCGCCCAATAAGTCGGTGCTGGCTATTCGCGCGATGGTATTTGCCGGGATGGCATAATCCTGTTTGATTTTAAATTCGGTGAGAATTTTACCGGTCGACTGTAGTTGCATTTTAGAAACACGGCCTATTTGATAGCCGTTAACCATTACAGGTTTAGATACGCTCAAACCGTCTACTCTATCATAGCTGGCGTAAAAAGTATTTTCACTTGTAAAAACATCATTTCCTTTTAAAAAACTATATCCTATAATAAGTACAGCAATGGCTACAGTGGCTAAAATACCCACTTTTGTTTCGTTAGAAATCCTCATCCGCTTTATTTAATGAAATGTAAATATAATGTTATACGGCATTTATCCATTACTTGAACAACAAAATAATAGTTTTGTTTAATTCTCAGTCTGTTTTTTATAGCTTTTAATCGCTGTTAATAAATTATTAACTACTTCCTCTTGCCCACTTGCAGAGTTGAGGTAACGTTCTTCGTCCGGATTGCTGATAAATCCAATTTCTGTGAGCACAGCAGGCATCCCTGCTCGAGCCAGTACGGCCAAACTCAATTCTTTTACACCTCGGCTACCGCGACCAGTTTTGACGTATTCTCCCTCGATAAAGGAAGCAAATTTGATGCTTTGATCACGATAGGCATTTTTCATAAGCGAAAAGATGATGTAACTTTCTGGATCTTTTGGGTCAAAGCCTTCATAATTATCTTTATAATTGTCTTCCAATAGCATGGATGCATTTTCTCTAACTGCGGCGTCTTGTTCATCCAGCCGGCCATAGCCAGATACGAATGTTTCTGTACCTCTCGTGGTTGTGTTGGGAACGCTTGTTGTACGATATATGGGTACTCTTTTACCGTTCCTTCTCCTATATCCAGTAATTGTTCTTTTCTTCACATTGGGCATCGAATTGCAGTGAATGGATATAAATAAATCGGCCTTTTTGCTATTAGCCAGACCTATACGCTCATAGAGTGGAATAAATACATCCGTCGTACGTGTGTAAATTACGTCAACCCCTTTCATCTCTCGCTGTATAGCTCTTCCCAATTTTAAAGCAACTTGTAAAGCGATATCCTTTTCCACAGAAATACGGCCCTTGGCCCCAGTGTCATGCGCCCCATGCCCGGCATCGATAACAATAGTCCTCATTCGATACTCCTGAGGCGGCTTCTCCTTTGACTTCAATGGCGGCGCTGCAGAAATGAATAATGCACTTACTAATACTAAAATGAAAAAGGTAACGGATAAGCGGATATTATACATTAGTTCTCAATCTGTTTTTTATAATTTTTAATAGCATTCACTAAATTGTCAACAATCTCTTTTTGTCCTTGAGGAGAGTTCATATAAGCCTCCTCCTCCGGATTGCTTATAAAACCCATTTCTGTCAATACGGCGGGCATACCCGCTCTTGCTAATACAGCAAGGCTCTGTTCTTTAACGCCCCTATCAGTTCTTCCAGCGTTAATATACTGTTCTTGAATGATGGTTGCAAATTTAATACTCAAGTCACGGTATTGATTTTTCATTAATGAAAACACAATATAACTTTCTGGATCTTTTGGATCAAATCCTTCATAATTCTCCTGATAATTTTCTTCCAATAACATCGAAGCATTTTCACGCATGGCAACATCCTGTTCGTCTAGTCTACCAAAACCGGAAACAAAGGTTTCTACCCCTTTAACGCTGGTGTTTTGCGAAGAGACGGATCTGTAAACAGGTACTTTTCTACCGCGTTTATTTCTAACATAACGGTCTACAACACGTCTGCTGGTATGCGGCATCGAATTGCAATGCAAGGAAATAAATAAGTCAGCCTTGTTTCTATTTGCTATTCCAATACGCTCATAAAGTTCAATAAAGCTGTCGTCAGTCCGGGTGTAAATTACCTTTACACCATGTAGCTCTTCTTCAATGGCTTTGCCAAGTTTCAAGGCAACAGCTAAAGTTATGTCCTTTTCTTTTGAGAATGATCCGTGTGTGTTTCCATCTCTTCCTCCGTGACCTGGGTCGATCACAATAACTTTTAATTTATAGGGGTTGTCATACTTATTAGCCAAACTTTGCGTTGGTATCTGTAATGAGATGATAAAACAGATAGCTGCGGTAAGTTTTGTTACAAATCTAGTCATCCAAACTTCGTTCTTATTTAAATATATTAATGCTATAAAGATAATCTTATTGTATGATATTGTTAATAAATGCTTCCTTTGTAAAAGTTTTTCAAGCTGTAGCGATTACAAATTGAAAACGTTGAATGAAAATATTATAGCTATTGCAAGCTGATAATGCTTTCATTAATTTTGGGCTCCTTAAAATTCATATACTGCAAAAATAATATTCGTTGTCAAATTTGAAGTCTGTTAGCGTTTTTTTTGAACTTATTTTATTTCTTTTTGGGGTATTGATGCCAATTTTGGCTTCAGGACAGCAATTTATTGTACAGGATAGCTTAAAACGACCGCTAAATAATGTGCAGGATACTGTTAAAAGAGAAACAGTGGTAATGGATTCTGTTACACAGGATTCTGTTAAACGCGATACTACTAAAAAAGGAGACGCACAGGGAATTAGCTCTATGGTACTCAGTAACGCAGAAGATTCTACGATTACTGATCGAAAAAATAACCAGTTGCATTTATACGGCAATGCTAAAATCAAGTATGAAGATATGGAGCTCACGGCAGATTATATACGGATTGATAACAATTCGCGTACGATGTTTGCCAGTGGTTTAATTGATCATAATGGTAAATATAGAGGGCGACCTATATTTAAGACAGCGACCGACCCACCCGTAACGGTAGACTCTTTAATTTTTAATTTCGATAGCAAGAAGGGTAAGACCTACGGTGTGTTTACCGAAATGGACGGGGCATCCATTCAAGCACGGGAAATAAAAAAGAACGAATACAATGAGCAGTTTATAAGGCACGGCTTTTACAGTACCTGTAATTTGCCTTTTCCACACACGCATTTCGGTATTCAAATGAGCAGGGTAATTTTAACCGAAAATCAGGTGGTATCGAAAAGCGCTTACATGGTAGTAGAACAGGTGCCTTTGCGTTTCATTATGATTCCATTCGGATTTTTTCCAAAAACAAACAAAAGGCAGTCCGGTATTTTATTTCCTTCTTTTGGTGAAGATTTTTCTCGCGGATTTTTTATGCGTGATGCTGGATACTACATCGGCCTGAATGATTATTGGGATGCAGAGCTACGAGGTAATTTATATACCAAAGGGTCATGGGAGACGAACGCCAGGGTGCGCTACAAGAAAAATTATAAGTATGACGGAGGGTTCAGTTTACGTTATGCTTACACAAAAAATGGTGAAGAGAACACTCCTGGGTTTTCTAGAGCCAAGGACTTCAATATAACCTGGAACCACTCTCAAAGGCAGGAAGCAAACCCTGGAACAACCTTTAGTGCCTCTGTTAACGCAGGTACAGGTAGTTTCTTTTCGAACACGGCTGCCAGTGGTACCTATGATTACAATCAAATCACTAGAAACAATATGTCTTCTAGTATTGCCTATGGCAAAACATTCGCAGATGGAAAAGTTAACTTTACATCAAGTTTAAGCCACAGGCAAGATATAAGTACCGGCCAGATCAATTTAGAGCTACCTAACTTTAATTTAAACGTGGCTACTTTTAACCCCTTCGATTCTAAAGATAGGGTAGGTGAACAAAAATGGTATCAAAGACTTACGGTAGGCTATAGTGTGCAAGGGAAAAATACTATCAATAGTCCCGATAGCCTTTTGTTTAGAAAAGAAACACTGGAGAAAATGCAAAATGGAATACAGCATAATGTTCCTGTGAGCTTATCCCTAAATGTGGCTAAATATTTTCAATTTAATACTAGCTTAAATTATACAGAACGATGGTATTTTCAATCCATCCGCAAACGTTTTGACAACGATCCTTCTGGATATGTAGAACGAATTGATACATTGCAGGGTTTTAATAGAGCGTATGACTACAGTTTTTCAAGTGGGTTTTCTACAAAAGTTTACGGACAAAAGAACTTTAAAGGGAAATTAGCAGCCTTGAGGCACGTTATCACTCCTTCTGTCAATTTTAACTACCGCCCTGATTTTTCCGATAGCCGCTTTGGATTTTACAGAGAACAGCGCTATGCCGATGGTACACCTGTTTTAGATAATCAGGGAAGGCCGGTAAAGTATTCAATTTTTCAAAATGCTATCTATGGTTCACCTAGCGCTGGGCGTTCTATGGGCATTGGATTTTCGATCGATAATAATATAGAGGCTAAAATAAAAAGTGATAAAGATACCACAGGCACAGGCTTCAAAAAAGTCCCCATCTTACAAGGATTAACCTTTAGCGGCAACTATAATTTCGTGGCCGATTCGTTCAACCTCTCTAACATTTCTTTTTCGGGTAGAACAGCTTTGTTCGATCAAAAGCTGGGTTTAAACTTTAATGGCTCTTTTGATCCGTATCGTTATGTTGAAGTAACTACACCTGGTAGTACTACATCAAGTTATAGGCGGATCAATGAATATGCGATTAAAGGTGGACAATTGGCGCGTCTCACCCAGTTTGGAATGTCGATGGATTTTAGCTTTAATCCTGCTGCCGCCAAAAACAGAAATGATAACTTAAATGAGATGGACAAGAACAAGCCGAATATGACTCCAGAACAGCAACAGGAGCTTGCGCGCATAAGTTCTGACCCGAATGCGTTTGTTGATTTTAATATTCCCTGGAATATTGCGGCTTCCTTTAGCTTTCAATATAGTAAACCCTTTGCCAAATCAACTATAACCAGTACAATCAATATACATGGGGACCTCTCTGTTACGCCAAAATGGAAAATCCAATATAATTCTGGTTATGATTTTCAAGCGAAAAAGATGAGTTTAACCCAATTTAATATATATCGTGATTTGCATTGCTGGGATATGTCTTTTGGATGGATCCCTTTTGGTACATATCGAAGTTATACCTTCAATATTCGCGTGAAAGCTTCTATTTTGCAAGATCTGAAACTCACAAAACGTAACGACTATTATAATAGTTTTTAGCGAGATATAAGTAGCAAGTATCAAGATATAAGTATCAAGTAGCAAAACTTTATTTTGTCGTTAGTAGAAAAATGTAAATATTGATATTTAAGACACAGATTACTAATTAAGAAACCAAAGCCCCTATGACAGCTGAGATCATTACGATAGGAGATGAAATATTGATCGGGCAGATTGTAGATACAAATTCTGCCTGGATTGCCAATCAATTAAATTTAATTGGTGTCGAACTAGTGCAGATAAGCTCAGTAGCCGATAAACCCAATGCTATTACCGCCGCACTTGATTTGGCAATTAATCGTGCAGATATTATCTTATGCACTGGTGGTCTTGGGCCTACAAAAGATGATCTTACTAAACAGGCGCTTGCCAATTATTTCGGTACGACATTATACCGCGACGAACAAGTGTTGGCTCACGTTACGACCATTTTTAAAAAATTTAATAGGCCAATGCTCGAAGTAAATAATAAACAAGCCGATGTTTTGGCCAACGCAACCGTTCTCCACAATGAAACCGGTACAGCACCTGGCATGTGGATCAATGAAAAGGGAAGGATCTTTGTAATTATGCCTGGCGTGCCTACAGAGATGAAATATCTAATGGAATATGAAGTGCTCCCAAGACTTAAAAATATTCCAGGCGAAAGCGCGATTGTACATCAATCACTTTTAACTGCAGGTTTAGGCGAATCATTTCTAGCCGAAAAGTTAGCTTCTTTTGAAGAGTCGCTACCTGCTCATATTCATCTGGCTTACTTGCCTAAATATGGGCAGGTAAAGTTGAGATTAACCGGTTTTGGAATGGATGGGACAAGTTTGGAAAAAGAAGTTTCAACTTATCTAGCTGCTATCGAAAAACTGGTAAAACCTTATATCGTAGGTATTGGTGATATTTCTTTGGAACAGACCTTATTAAATATTATGGTAAATAACGGCTTAAGTTTGTCGATCGCAGAAAGCTGTACAGGCGGATATGTGGGGCATTTACTTACTAGTTTGCCGGGAAGCAGTGCCATATTCAAAGGAGGCGCAATAACCTATAGCAACGAATTAAAAATCAGTATGTTGGGTGTGTCTGAACAATCTCTTATAACATATGGTGCAGTGAGCGAACAAGTTGCTCTGGAGATGGCACTGGGAGCACAAAAGCAATATGCCACAGATTACAGTTTAGCGGTTACCGGAATTGCAGGACCTGACGGAGGAACACCCGAAAAACCAGTAGGTACTGTGTGGATTGCGGTAGCCGGTAAAAGCGGAGCAAAAGCAAAGTTGTTCAATTTTGGAAAAATTCGGCTTCCTAATATAGAGCGTTCTGCAGCAAATGCATTAATTATGTTGTTTTATTTATTGAAAGAAGAGGTTGACTTAGTTGAAAACCCTCTAATTGGTTAATAAACAGAAATAGGTTTCCTATGTTTATTAAGCAAAACGAAATTGAAAGATAGTATTTAGAGTTCAAAATAAAAAATCAATAATTAGTATCAATTGCTAACACAAAGCTGTTGATGGCTGTTTTAAACAAACATTATTCTGTATTCTTTTATTTTTTTAGATATTGTTGTAACTTGGGCCTTGTTAAAAGGATTAATAAGATAGAATAGCATGGCAAGATATAATTTACTGTTACCTTCAATGGGGGAAAGTGTATCAGAAGCAACCATTGTAAACTGGTTGAAACAACCTGGTGAGGTAGTTAACACCGATGATACAATAGTGGAAATAGCTACCGATAAAGTGGATTCTGAAGTTCCTTCCCCGGTGACGGGAAAACTTATTGAACAGCGTTTTCAGAAAGATCAGGTTGCACAGGTAGGTGATGTATTAGCGGTATTGGAGATTGAAGGTGAGGAGATGAATTCGATTAATGATGGGGTTGTTGAAGAAACAATAAGAGAGAATCCTGAGTCAGAGGAAGTTATTCCTGGACTTGAGCAGCTAGAGAAAAATGATGAAATACGCGAAGAGCCTGCCGCTAAAGTCACTTTTGGGGATACTAACAGATTTTATTCTCCCTTAGTTAAAAACATTGCACAAGAAGAAGGAATATCACCGGATGAATTGGAAAATATTCAAGGTTCGGGTTTAGAGGGGAGAGTGACTAAGCAAGATCTTATTGATTACCTGGCTACGAGAAGTCAACAAGGGGAGAAAACGCAAGCAACAAAGCAGGAGTCGGAGCCTCTCGGAACAAGTAAAACAGAAAGTCCTGCTGTATCTGTCTCGGGTAAAGATGAAATTATTGAAATGGACCGTATGAGACGCCTTATAGCAGAACACATGGTACATAGTGTTCAAACGGCGCCACATGTATGTTCCTTTGTCGAGGCAGATGTAACTAATGTGGTGAATTGGCGTAATAAAGTGAAAGATGTTTTTCAAAAACGTGAGAATGAGAAACTTACATTTACCCCCATTTTTATAGAAGCTGTTGTGAAAGCCCTGAAAGATTTTCCAATGGTCAATGTTTCTGTAAATGGTACGCAGATAATTAAAAAACATGCAATAAATATAGGCATGGCTACCGCCCTGCCCAGCGGCAACCTAATTGTTCCGGTAATAAAAAATGCTAAAGAATTAAGCTTGATAGGCATTACTAAAGCAGTAAATGATTTGGCCGGCAGAGCGAGAAACAATAAATTAAAGCCAGATGATACACAAGGAGGAACGTTTACACTTACAAATATTGGCTCATTTGGAAATATAATGGGAACTCCTATCATCAATCAACCACAGGTCGCAATATTAGCGGTAGGTGCTATTACTAAAAAACCAGCCGTTATCGAAACGGAGTTTGGAGATATGATCGGTATCAGGCATATGATGTACTTGTCATTATCTTATGATCATCGTGTAGTAGATGGTGCATTGGGTGGTATGTTTGTAAGGCGTGTAGCAGATTATCTGGAGCAGTGGGATGTAAACAGAACGATATAGTCATTGTTTGTTAATCGTTGTTGGTTGTTCGATTCTTACAGTGTATTTGTCGTTATACCAACGTAAAAGAAAAGCAATGCAGATGGTACGAAAGTAACTGCACAAAAAAAAAACGGATAAACAATACAGGTGCATTGGATATACAGAAAGGGCTAGTAACTAATAACGAACAACCGGCAACTAAATAAGGCATTAGATTTTTCTAATTATTTGTACATTGCCATAAAAAATTAATAGCTTTGAAGGAAGGTTTATGCATAACAAACTTATTTTTTTAAGTTTGTTGGCTCAAAGTAAAAGGAAGATGTTAAATTCAGTATTATTATTTCTAAATATAGGTGGGTCAGAAATGATGCTTATCTTATTAGTAGCATTATTTATGTTTGGGGGAAGAAAGCTTCCTGAGCTGGCTAGAGGTTTAGGTAGAGGGATTCGCGAGTTCAAAGATGCCTCTGAGTCTATTAAAAAAGATATAAATGATCAGATAAATAATTTCGGAAAAGATCTGGATGTCTCTGAAACTGCAAGTACTGGTACTGAACGCCCACGTAGCCAGGCGCCTACTGAGCAAGTAGACGATTACAGTGATGGCGGACAAAGGCAGCCCGAATATTACGGAAGCCAAAGCAATTACTACGGTAATACATCACCAGAAGTTGCTAATACCGACGTGGCTGATAAGGAAAGCAAAGAGCCTTCTACACAGTCAGATAATGGAAGTGAAAAAGAAAAAGATATCAAACAAAATTCGTAGAATGGAAGCCCTTGCCAAAGGGCTTTTTTATTGACCAACACAATTCTTATTAAAAGCTTCTTGCTTCTTTAATTTAAATACCTCAATTTCGCATCCATTAAAAATATATTTAGGCTAGCGGATTTAGCGAGTAATCCCTTTAGTATTTTATTAAATCATTATGTTAACACACGAACAGCGAGTTGCCCAACAATTATCACTAACTGACAAGCAGGTAAGGACTACCATTCAATTATTAGACGAAGGGGCAACCGTTCCCTTTATTTCGAGGTATAGAAAAGAACTCACTGGTAGTCTTGATGAAGTACAGGTTGCCGAAATACGTGATAAGATTGGGCAATTGCGTGATTTAGATAAAAGAAGGGAGGCCATTATAAAGTCTCTTACCGAGTTAGGTAAGTATACGCCGGCACTTCAGGAGAAACTTGAAGCTGCTGAAACAATGGCTGTACTAGAAGATATCTATTTACCCTATAAACCTAAACGCAAAACAAAAGCATCTGTAGCTAGAGAGAAGGGTTTAGAGCCTTTAGGTGAGCTTATTTTAGCTCAAGAATCTAAAGACCTTGAAGCCGAAGCGTCTATTTATATTGATGAAGAAAGGGGGGTGGCAAGTGTAGAAGAAGCCTTAGCGGGAGCAAGAGATATTTTGGCAGAAATCATTGCTGAACATGCAGAAACCCGCTCGCAGATGCGCGACTTTTTTATGCAGCACGGAACGTTTTCTTCGAGAGTAGTGCCTGGAAAAGAAGAAGAAGCAATAAAATATAAAGATTACTATGAATGGGTAGAGCCTTTGAAAACAGCGCCATCTCACCGTATATTAGCCATGAGACGTGGTGAAAAAGAACAAATGCTGTACTTAGATGTAGTGGTGCCAGAAGAAGAGGCGATCGCGCTGATTGATACACGTTTTATTAAGGCAGCTAATGAATGTAGCGCGCAATTGCGGTTAGCAATTCAAGATAGTTATAAGCGCTTACTAAAACCATCAATGGAGACGGAAGTTCGCTTAATTACCCGTAAACGGGCCGATGAAGAAGCAATCCGTGTATTTGCAGAGAACGCACGCCAACTTTTACTGGCAGCACCATTGGGAAGTAAACGTACAATGGCTATCGATCCAGGTTTTCGTACGGGATGTAAGGTTGTTTGCTTAGATGAGCAAGGAAAACTCCTCATTAATACCACCATTTACCCACATACAGGTGGAAGCAAAGCAGCCGAAGCTGTGCATGAAATTAAACAGCTTTTCCAGCAATACAACATAGATGCCATAGCCATTGGAAATGGTACGGCGGGACGCGAGACAGAAGATTTTATTCGGAAGCTAAATTTGCCAGGAGCGCTTGTTGTAATGGTTAATGAGAGCGGTGCATCAATTTATTCGGCTTCAGATGTAGCTCGCGAAGAGTTTCCTGATTATGATATAACAGTAAGAGGAGCAGTTTCCATTGGTAGACGACTGATGGATCCGCTCGCAGAGTTAGTGAAGATAGACCCAAAATCCATCGGAGTTGGTCAATATCAACATGATGTTGATCAGGGTAAATTACAAGAGTCACTTGCAGATACGGTAATAAGTTGTGTAAATGCAGTGGGTGTTGAACTTAATACCGCTTCTAAGCAAATACTAGCCTACGTTTCTGGTTTAGGACCTGCTCTGGCTCAGAGTATAGTAGAATATAGAAATCAACACGGCGCTTTTAAACGTAGGTCTGATTTAAAGAAAGTACCACGTCTAGGAGAAAAGGCGTTTGAGCAAGCCGCTGGCTTCTTACGTATCAGAGGGGCAGAAAATCCATTAGATACCAGTGGTGTCCATCCGGAAAGATATGCGTTGGTAGAAAAAATGGCGGCTGATTTAGGACATAATGTAGATAGCTTATTGAAAGATGATAAGCTTCGCAGAAGTATCTCTCTTAATAAATACGTTACTGATGAAGTAGGTTTACCCACCTTGAATGACATTTTAAAAGAGTTATCTAAACCAGGCTTGGACCCGAGAGAAAAATTCGAAGCGTTTTCCTTTACGGAAGGGGTTAACAGCGTTAGTGATTTAAAAGTAGGAATGAAGTTGCCGGGTATAGTGACAAATATTACTGCCTTTGGAGCCTTTGTAGATGTTGGTGTGCATCAGGATGGTTTAGTGCATTTAAGTCAGCTTGCTAATCGTTTTATTAAAGATCCAAATGAAGTAGTTAAAGTACATCAACATGTGGAGGTGATTGTTACAGAGGTTGATGTGAACAGAAGTCGTATATCGCTCAGTATGAAAACAGACGAAAAAGAGCCGGCTGCACAGACGAATCCTAGGAGTGATAAGAGAAGTGCAAACCCCCAAAACCGTAAAGCTCCGGAAACAGATATGGCAGCAAAGTTAGCCGCTTTAAAAAGCAAATTTTCGTAATGCATTTAAGTTAAAATTGAGTAAATCTCAAGATTAACCAAATTGCCTTGTATAAAAGCTAAAAAAACCATTACTTTAGTATTGTATGAGCATATTAAGTAATGGTTTTTTTAAAAACTATAGCAACATCTTATTGTTGCTTGCCGGTATATTTGTAGGTAGTTTAGTAGGTCTTTTTGCAAGAGATGTGGTAGTATACCTCAAACCCTTAGGGGATATTTTTCTGAACCTTCTCTTTACAGCCGTTATCCCACTCATATTCTTTGCGATTGCTTCAGCAGTAGCCAATATAGATCAATCACAAAAGCTAGGACGTATACTTTCGGTTATGATGATCGTTTTTGTATCCATGGTTTTGATTGCTGCAATTGTTACTATAATAGCCGTGTGGCTTTTTCCATTTAACGATAACTTAGTCACAAAAGAGCTTGCTGATGTTGCACTTGGTGACGATCATCAGGGATGGGGCGATCGTTTGGTCGGTTTTCTTACCGTGAGTGAATTCAATCAACTTCTTTCCCGTGAACATATGCTCGCTTTTATTATATTTTCCTTTTTGGTGGGCATCGCATCGCTTCGATCGGGCGAGGCGGGCGAGCCATTTCGTAAACTTCTACATTCGGGAAATGAAGTTATGAAGACCTTGTTGGGATTTGTGATGAAACTAGCTCCGGTTGGTTTGGGGGCTTATTTTGCCTACCAGGTAGGTACTGTTGGCCCTCAACTATTCGGAATATATGCCAAGCCACTTGCGGTTTATTATTTGGTCGGACTTTTTTATTTTTTAGTTTTTTTTAGTTTATACGCTTTTGTCGCAAAAGGCAAGAAAGGAATTGGATTATTTTGGAAGGCCAATATCCTACCATCTATCACCGCTGTTAGTACTTGTAGCAGCATTGCCGTTATACCACCAAACTTAGAAGCGGCAAAGAAAATTGGCATCCCCGAATCTATTGCAAATGTAGTAATACCGCTTGGTGCCTCTTTACATAAAGACGGCTCTTCGATGTCGTCGATTATTAAAATTTCGGTAGCTTTTTCTCTTATCGGAAAACCTTTTATGGAACCAAATACATTGCTCCTGGCGTTGGGGCTTACAGTGTTGGTAAGTATCGTTGCAGGCGGTATCCCAAATGGAGGTTACATCGGAGAATTGCTTATGATATCTGCTTACAGCCTCCCTATGGAAGCCATTCCCGCTGTCATGATTATTGGCACGTTAGTAGATCCAATGGCTACGCTATTAAATGCTACAGGCGATACAGTTGCCGCCATGGTGGTAAACAAATGGGTAAAACATTGAAATTGATTAATTCGTTTTAAGAATTTATAAATCTTCCTTATCTTTAGGGTGTAAACCTATCATTCCGATAAATGAATATACCTGAAGAGGTACTCCATTACATTTGGAAGTACCGTTTATATGCTACCTATAAACTTAAAACCAAGAGCGGGAAAAAAATATCAGTTAAGCACCCAGGAGAACAGAATAAACATGCTGGTCCCGATTTTGAACATTGTAGACTTCTTATTGGCGATATCGAATGGGCGGGAAATGTAGAAATACATATGAAATCGTCCGATTGGTTTGCTCACAATCATCAGGCTGATCCAGCTTATAATAATGTAATTTTACATGTTGTGTATCATCATGATATGGAAATAATTTTAGAGGATGGTACAACTCCCGAAACGCTGGAGTTTAAACCTCTTATCGATCATACTTTATTGAATAAATATAACGAGTTCATAATTGCCAGAACCGCTATACCTTGTCAAAAACATCTTTCAATGGTGGAGCCTTTTCATGTTTCCCAGTGGTTAGAACGGTTATCAATAGAACGATTATTGCAAAAAACTCAATATGTTAATAATCTATTAGATTACTGTCGCGGCAGTTGGGAGGAGGTTACTTATATTTTATTAGCTAAGAATTTTGGCTATCGAGTGAACGCTGTGCCTTTTGAACGTTTAGCTAAAAGCTTGCCTCATAGACTTCTAAAAAAATATGAAAGCAGCATTTTTATTGAATCATTGGTGTTTGGGCAGGCAGGTATGCTAGAGCAGCAATTTAATGACGATTATCCAAAAGAACTTCAATATACCTACCGTTATTTGCAGCGACAACACCGTCTAAAACCTATAGATGTCGTTTCCTGGAAATTTTTGCGAATGCGTCCATTGAACTTTCCGACCATTAGACTAGCTCAATTTAGTGCTTGTCAAGGACAAGCACAGGCCTTGTTTTCTAAAGTTATTGAGACCAAGAAAGTGGATGAGCTACGCGACTTATTTACAGATTCACCCGTCAATAGCTATTGGGAAAACCACTATAAATTTGATGTATTGTCAAAGAAACATAGCACGAAATTAGGTAAAAGTACTATTGACGGCATTATTCTGAATACAGTGATAACAATTTTATTTAGCTATGGTAAATATATTGGAAAAGAGGCGTATATTTGCAGAGCGATTGATTTGTTAGAAGAGCTGTCTCCTGAACATAACAGTATTGTGAATCAATACAGACGATTAGGCGTACAAGTGAAGACAGCAGCGGATTCCCAAGCTCTTTTAGAATTAAGGAATTCCTATTGCGATAAGGTGAGATGTTTAGCCTGCGGTATAGGTTTACACATTTTTAAACAAAATGAAACGCTATGATGCAACGCATAATGGTTTTTTTTGAACAACGCTCTTTTGGAGTCTGTGCCTATATTGGAGAAAAATTAGGTGTTTCTATCTCTAAAATTAGATTGTTCTTTATTTATTCTTCTTTTCTAGCCGTGGGCTTCCCAATTATCTTTTATTTGTTAGCAGGCTTCGTGTTAGATATCCGTGGTTTTGTAAAACGTATGAGGCACAGGCTTTGGGATTTTTAGCGAATCTTTCTCAGCTTAATATATTAGCGATCTCTGCAAACCCCTTTTCCGCAGCTAAATCTGCAGCGGTCTTTCCAAAATCATTTTTAATATCTGTTTGCGCTCCATTTTCCAACAATAAAATGAGCATCTCTATATTTCCGTGTTGTGCAGCGGTGTGAAGGGGGGTTGAACGCGAAGATTGCAATACATTTACTTCAGCGCCGGCTTCTACAAGCATTTTTGCTATTTCGTCAAAATTCGATCCAACAGCGGCATGTAACGGATAGACGTTGTAGCCGTTTTGAGAAGGTAAATTTACATCCGCTCCCTTGATAAGTAAATACCTTACAATCTCTGTGTTTCCAAAGTGAGTAGCCATACCAAGAGGGGTAAAGCCATGTTCAGAAAAGGTGTTGAGCAGTTCAGGTGATTCCTCTAAAAGCTCACTTACAACTTCCGTTAAACCGGCAGCTGCAGCTTCAAAAATATTGATTTCCTGAATATGTTGTAAAATGATCTTTACAATTTGATGTTTATTATAATAACAAGCTAGCAGGAGAGGGGAAATTTCATGACTTGTTTTTTGCTGACATAAAGCAGGGTTTGTATGCAAAAGATTATCTATCGCTGCCGCATTGCCCGATTCTATATATTCCTCTAATAATGTAAGACTCATTTTAAACGCTCAATTTAATCTATTTTGCAAACCTACTATAAAAATCATTATTACAAAACACTCTATAATTAAAATTATTTTCATTATAAGGTCAGATTTTGTTTGCGATGTAAATATAATGCCTTATTTTTGTATTGCCTTGCTTAAGGCATGTTTTTCATAGGTAGATGTAGGGTCGGGTACTCGTATCCGACCCTTTTTTAAGACTTACAAAAAATTGTAATAATACCTTCATTCTTCCGAGATGTTAAATCAAAAAGGAATAGTTGTATCAATGTTTGCAAAGCTTATGCTTTTGTATTTTACATTGGTCGTTGTTCCTGTAGATTTTTACCATCATCATAACCTTTCTACCCCTCTTCGTATAAAGGGTTTTTCTTATTCCAATAATCAACATCCTGAACGAACAATAAGCCTTTCGTCTTATTGCTTAATTTGTAATATACATTTTGACAAGAAATACGATTTAGCTCAACTAAATTTTTCGATAACTCCTTTAGATGGTGAAATATTTAGTGTTTTTAACGAAATACAATTCTTTTTTCAAACATCTATTCGTGATATTACATCACGGGGCCCTCCGATCACACTATAACTCTCTTTTCAAATCTATGTGCTGAGGCTATTTTTATGTGCCTGAGCAACTTTTATCATTTATTTCATTACAGCATTGCTGTTAAAAAGATTTTCATGCAAAAGATTATTGTAGTGCTGACCGTATTATTAGCGTTTGTCAGCAATGTGTTTTCGGGGGAACTTGCCATTGTTACCGGAAAAGTGATAGATATTCAAACCGGCAGGCCATTGTCAGGGGCGACGGTAACGATTCCTGATTTAAGGATATCAGTTAACGCTGATCAGTCAGGTACCTTTAAATTAAGAAATGTTCCGGCAAAAGGACAGTTTCTAGTAGAAATAAGATTTATAGGATATGAAACATTAACCAAAACAGTCGATTTATCAAAAGATATTAATTGGGAGTTTGGATTAACAGCTACTCTCATTGAAACCAGAGAGGTGGTAATTACAGGTACAGCTTCGTCTGGAAGTAATAAGAGAAGTAGCACTTCTGTAAATATAATAAACAAAGACAAACTATTGTTACCTTCCTCTAATATTATTGATGCCCTAGCAAAAAGTCCGGGTGTATCTCAGGTTACAACAGGCCCGTCTATATCAAAGCCCGTTATAAGAGGATTAAGCTACAATAGGGTAGTAACGATCGATAATGGCATTAAACAAGAAGGACAACAATGGGGGGATGAGCATGGAATCGAGATTGATCAGTTCAAAGCCAATAGGGTAGAAGTATTAAAAGGGGCTGCATCCTTGATATACGGATCGGATGCACTTGGTGGGGTCATAAATTTACTAGAACCCATCCCGGTGCCCGAAGGTGAAATTAGTGGCGAATTGCTAACCAATTATTCAAGTAATAATGGCTTGACGAGTAGCTCCCTTATGTTAGCCGGAAATCAGAACGGTATCGTTTGGCGGGGGCGGGGAACTTACAAAAATGCCTATTCTTTTAAAACACCTACGGGTTATTTTCCAAATTCAGGGTTTAACGAAACGGACTTCAGTGGCATGCTCGGCCTAAATAAATCTTGGGGATATTCGCATCTTAATTTTTCTAGTTTTAGAAATAATATAGGATTTTATGAACCTTCATTTGATGATCATGGAAACTATATAAATGAAGATGGCGAGCTGTTCACCAAGGACGATTTAAAGAGTCGTAGTTTGCTATATCCAAAACAAGATATCCGACATTATAAAATATCGCTAAACAATAATTTTATTATCGGCTCAGGTAATTTAAAGCTTGATCTAGGATTTCAAAAAAATCAACGGCGCGAGTTGGAAGACGGACCGGATCCGTCCTTATTCTTCAACCTAGATACTTATACCGGCGATGCTCGTTATTATATTGGACAGAAAAATGGTTGGGAACCCGTTTTTGGTTTAAGTACCGAGATTGGACACAGTGAAAATCGAGGAGAAGAGTTTTTAATCCCTGCATATGATACTTACGGAGTAGGAACATTCGCTTATATAAAAAAGAACTGGGAGCGTAGTACTTTCAACGTAGGCGTTCGGTACGACTTTCGTAAAAACGTAGGTAAATCATTGATAGCCGACGGCGAGCCATTGTTTGAAGCATTTCACAATCAGTTTTCCAATATTAGCGGAGCACTCGGTTTTACCCATGAATTTACAGAAAAGCTTAATTTCAAAACCAATATAGGTTCAGCCTTCCGAGCGCCGAATCCGGCAGAACTGGGGTCAAATGGTGAGCATGAAGGCACCTTCAGGTATGAAATAGGAAATTCAAATCTGCAACCAGAGAGGAGTTATCAAGTAGATGCTGAATTAGCTTATGATGGTGACATCATCAATGCCAGCGCCAGTGTTTATAATAACTATATTCATGACTTTATATATGCTGCTCACCATGGTGAATTCATCGATGATTTACCGGTGTACAATTATGGGCAGGTGAACGCTAACTTATATGGAGCAGAGGCAAGCCTTATTCTACATCCAGTGCATTTCATTCACTTTGAAAATACCTTTGGTTACACCCATGCACAGAACACAAGTATGGATAAGCCCTTATCATTTATACCGGCAGGCGTTTTGCGTAATGAGCTACGCTATGAACCGGAGATTCGGCATATTCAGGAACCTTTTGTATCTGTAGGCATAGCAAATTATTTTAAGCAGAATAGGGTAGATGAGGATTTTGAAACACCTACGGCGGGGTATACTTTATTAAACGCTAGCGTGGGGGCTACTTTCTTTGCTGGAAAGCAACCTATAAAAGTTTACATTTCCGGTAATAATTTACTTAATAAGAAGTATTATGATGCCTTGAGTAGGTATAAACCAGGCAGGTTAGATCAGACAGATTTAAGTTTAGGGGTTTACAATCCAGGAAGAAATATCACTTTTGGAATATATGTTCCATTTATCTTAAAACATAGTAGTTAGCTAAAAATTGGGCGTCTAAAAAGTATCAGTACTCGTCATCTTGGCCTAGTGGAGAGATCTATTTCCTTAATTTATAAGTGATAGACTTCCCGTTTTAGACGATTGATGTAAAGAAACGATTTTTTAGACGCCCTGATTACTATTTACAACTTTCCTTAATGATCATGCCCTTCCGCATGGATCTCAAAAGTCAATTTCAATACATCCTCTCCCGCAAAACGACTGGCATAATCGTCATGGTTCCAATCGGTCCGTTCAACTTTTGCTTTTGTGGCAGCATCGCTAAATTTGCGTAATACATAAGATACATCTGTATCAGCACCTTCATTTGCTTCTCCTAGCGTAAAATATGTGATAATGCCGGTCATTTCGTATTTACCATTCACTGTGCTACCATCACTGTAAGTCTGCTCTCTCGGTTGGAACAATGCCCCATTTTCTTCCCCATTCGTATTGGGGTTTAAGATGAAGTTTCCACCTACCATAAATGCTTTATACAGATCCGCCACAGCTTTGCTGGCAATGAAATCGTTCTGTATTTCTCTTCCCTCATTATTGAATACATGTAACTGCATTCTATAAATTTTATGAGGATCTAAATGAGTATGACCGTTCTTGGCTACGCCTTGGTTATCAAATTCTACAGAAAGGCTGTCTTTCTCGCCATCAATTTCTGCCAAGTCATGAAAATGATCTCCATGTGGATGTCCATTAACTTCGATAAAATCTAAACGAGATGAGGCTATTGCATTTGGGTCATCTGGCGTAATAGTGTTATCATCATCTTTACTACAAGAGGTAAAAAGGAGAGCAAAAGTCATTATGGCAAGTAAATAATTTCTCAAATGTTTCATAATTATTTTTAAAAGTTAAAAATGTAATTTTAAGGAAATAAATAAGATACACAGGTCCCGGACTAATTCTAGGCAGGGTCTATTATGAATTATGTAAGTTGTTTCTAGTGGTCGTGTTCGCCCTCTTCGTGGTGGTGGCCGTCGCCCTCAACAGGATGTACTTCGAACTGTAAGTCAAGATCCGTGGCGCCGGCAAATTTATTTTGATAATCTTTGCTGTTCCAGTCATCTGCTGTCAATCCCGTTTTCACACCGTCATTTAAATGACGTAAAAGATATTGCAAGGTGAAAGTGGGGGCAACCTCTAGTACATGAAGATAGCCCGTTACGCCAACCTGTGCATTCTCAGCGTCACCATAGGTGTAATCCAATATACCGTCTGGAGCACCCAAAATAACTGCTTGATGAATGTCTGCACGGTCTAAGAATGTTTGTTGAAGTTCCCTGCCAGCAAAATCATAAGCTATCAAGCTCATTTTGTATGATTTCCCTTCCGTTAGGTGTAAATGAAAACCAACTGGTGGAAGACCCTTTTCATCAAAAGATATGGTGTCAATTTTAGCCCCTTCAATAGCATGAGAATGACCGGTTCGGAAATCTCCATGCCAATCCACCTCTTGAAATAAAATCAAGGTTTTTCCTACCTCTTCCTGATCTTGTTCGGGAATGGGATCATCTTTTGAGCAAGCTGTGAAAGCAATGGCACTTGCTGCTATCAGCACAAAAGAAAAATAGTTACGTAATTTGTTCATAGTACTTAATTATTAATTGTTAAAAGTTATAGAAAAGTCTTACAGTGATATTTCTTCCCATCTCATGAGCGTAATATCTAAATCGGTTCATGTATTCTTTATATAAGTTATTTGTTAGGTTATCTACCGATATATTTAGTCCTACTGTTTGTTTGGCCATTTGGTATTTAATACCCGCAACAGCGTCAAACAAATGATAAGAAGGAGGCGGGGATGTGTAATCTGAATCTTTATTATAACGTGTTTGCCTGGCTACGAAGCGATGTCCAACTTGCAAAAAAGGCCTAGTCCAATGGCCGTTGCTGTTTGTAAAGCTCCATCGGAGATTATGGTCTACTCTATCAGCCGGAATATAGGGCAAATATGTTCCATTACGTTCGTCTTTTGCACGTACGATCGCAATGTTTGCAGAATAAGTTAGTTGGTTGGTGAGGGCATACGAACCACTAAAATCTATACCCCAGAAAGAGGCATTGGTCTGCTCATATACAAATATTGGAAACGTACCTCTGATAGTTCTTCTAACGCTATCCGGATTCGGTTGTGCATAGATATAATTGCTAACATACTGCCCATAAATGTCGAGATTAATGCTCAGCTTTTGGTTGTTATAGGAAAGTGAGTTAACCCATTTGTAACCTTGTTCGCTCTTCATATCCGGATTCCCCACTTCATAGATTGCCGAGCCATGATGCAAGCCATCACTGTACAGCTCATTGGCACTAGGCGCTCTCCACGCCAAGCCGAGGTTACTACGTAGATCTAACTGCGAGTTAAGGTGCCACACGGCGCCAACTGACCCTGAAATATTATGGAAACGCCTAATTCCGGTGAAATAGTTAAGATCTAAACCCCCGTTTTCATTAAATTGAGAATAATCATAACGATAACCTGCTGCATCAAAGTATTTAAAGTCGTACCGAAGTCCGGCTTCCAGTTCATAGCTACGCTTAACAAACCTTTCAACAGCGAAAACACCCATATTATAGCTATCATAATTAGGAATCAACGGTGTTGTCCCGGTGCCTGGAGTGTTATTATTCACCTGCGCCATCCCATTTATACCAACTAAGCTACGCAGGCCATTCTCATGCAAATGGTCATAGGTAACATCAAGAGATTGGGTGGTAAGTACCAGATCCATCATAGGTTTCTTGTCATCGGCTGCGTTTCTTCTTAAATCGAATTCCTGCCTATGATTACGTTGAAAAGCATATTGAACATCGATAGAAGCACCATTATTTAAATCTTTATGTGCTTTGAGTTTAGCTAAATCGTGTGTCACCTGTTGCCTAGGCGGCTTAATACGATAGGTGAACTCATATTTTTCAAAGGGCCGTCCATAGGCTATTCGAGCTTGGATATCTTCTACAGTACCTATATGTGAGCTCTCCAATATGCCTATTTCCGTATTAAAATGACTGTAATAAAGTTCATATTTTGTAGAAGTTGTGTTGTAAGCAATTGCCCCCGAAAAATTCAGTTCATTAATTCCGGTATTGCCCAAGTAATAGTCTGCAGATTTAATGTTACCACCTTTTTTTATGGAACCTTGGGCCCGCCATCCAAAGCCCTTTACTCCTTTGATACTCCCATTAAGTGTAGCCGCCGCTGTACCTATACGCCCATTGCTAGCACCCACCATATTTACCTCACCACTTAGCGGCCCATCAATCTGAAGTGGAGCTGGACTTACCATCACCACTCCACCGAGCGCATCTGCCCCATAACGTACCCCTTCAGCACCCTTTATTACCGTAAGCTCTTTCGCAATAAAGGGATCTATTTCTGGCGCATGTTCACTTCCCCATTGCTGCCCTTCCTGGCGGATTCCGTTATTGAGTATTAATACTCGGTTGCTGTGCATGCCGTTAATTACAGGCTTAACAATAGAATTACCTGTTTTAAGCGTGCTTACGCCCGCAATTTTAGATAATGCATCGCCCAGTACTGCGCCACGACTTTCTTCCAGTTGTTCACTGTTAAGCGTAGTGGTTCTAGCGGTAGAACGATGTACAGGCTTATGGCCTACCACCTCTACATCATGCAATACGATGTCTCCATGTTGCATCGAAACATTAAGCGTTTCATTTTTTGTCAAACCTAATTGCTGAACATTATTTTCAAAACCTAAACTCTTAAAAGTGAGTGTGTATATGCCTTTACATAGTGATTGCGAACGATAGAAGCCATGGCCATCTGTCTTGATAACAATATTGCCAGGCATCACCGTAATAGATACCCCTGATAAGGGGAGTTCAGTGTCTGCATCCGTTACACGTCCACCAATCATAAAATTACAATCATTGCTTTGGGCAGAACCTGTTAGTACACTTAATAGTAATACAAACAGGCTGAGCTGTTTTTTATTAAACATGTTATATATGGATTAAACTGTTTTGATGATTATCAAAACATAGGATGAATTTTACCTCGTAAAAGCATCATTGTTTGAAACGCTATATAGCCACGCTTAAGATGTGGAAAAGATATTCAGAGCAGCTATGCGTCGTTAAAAACAGGGTGTTTTAAGCTAAAGGGGGGCCTTTATTTAGGTAGCAGGATAAAGTGATTTCAAAAGGCTGAGCAGGGTCTAGTCTTTGTATCAACACGGGTTTACTTCTATACACTTCGCTTAGCGTAAAAAGTTGTGCCGGTAACTGTTGTGCCTGTTTAACGACTAGGTAATCGCAAATTTTACAGTTTATCTCTTTTTTAGTATCAAGAGATGTTAAATCTTTATCTAATTGTATGAGTGTGTCTTGATGATGATATGCGTGCATAAGCTGCACGCCCTGTATGTAACTGAATGTTACAAGAAGGCAAAATGCAAAGAGCTTATAGACGCACATTTTATTAAGTAGGTTTCTTATCATCCTCACTTCATTTGTTGCAAAGATATTATTAATGCATCTGTATTGCAAGTAATAATTGTGTGATTTACTAGGCTCTCGGATGAAAATCGATCATTACGGATCGTAGATAATCGCGATCTAGGTGCGTGTAGATCTCTGTAGTGCTAATACTTTCATGGCCCAGCATATCTTGTACAGCCCTTAAATCAGCACCACCTTCTATTAAATGGGTGGCAAAGGAATGTCTAAAGGTATGTGGGCTGATTTTCTTTTTTAGACCAATTTTGGCTGCCAAGTCTTTTATAATGAGGAAAATCATTACACGTGTAAGGGGTGCACCTCTCCGATTTAAAAAAACAAAATCCTCCATTCCGGGTTTTATAGGCCCTTCTTTGCGGGTATGGTGCAAATAGATTTCTAGGTGTTTTATTGCTATTTGGCCAATGGGTACCAAGCGCTCTTTACTTCCTTTACCTGTTACTTTAATAAATTCAATATCCAGAAAAAGGTTAGATAATTTTAAATTTACGAGCTCACTTACCCGTAAGCCACAGCTATAGAGCATTTCTAGCATAGCCTTATTTCTGATACCTTCGGGTGTAGAAAGATCGATAGCGGCAATAAGTGCATCTATTTCCGTTATATTGAGCGTATCAGGTAATTTGCGCCCTAATCTCGGGGCTTCAATTAGGGTAGCTGGATTAATTTTTATAATCCCTTCTAGCATTAAATACTGATAAAATGCTTTAATACCAGACAAGACCCTTGCCTGGGAGTGGGGAGTCATACCTAAGGTATTGATCCATTCCAAAAAATCACGAATATCCTGCGTTGAAATTTCCGAAGGCAGTTTCTGATGGCTATATAAAGCGTGTTGTTTTAACTTTTCTACGTCATGCAGGTAGGCTTCGATAGAATTTTTTGCTAAAGATCGTTCGAGGCGTAAATATTGGATAAAATCTTTTAGTGCTGAATTCCAGTCCATTCTGCTTTTTTTATATAAATAATTCAATCTCACGCAAGCCAATGGCTAAATTACTAAAAACGAAAGTATAAAAATTGATAAAAAATATTTGCGACATGTTGGTATAATCTATATCTTTGCCTCACTGAAAAACGGTGGTTTTAGCTCAGTTGGTTAGAGCGCCTGATTGTGGTTCAGGAGGTCGTGGGTTCGAGCCCCATATTCCACCCCAAGTTTTGAAAGCAGTTCTGAAAAGGGCTGCTTTTTTTGTTTCTTGTTCTCATTCTGCGTTTTTTTCTCGCTTATT
>DATMSZ010000220.1:0-27480 GCA_035565175.1 Pseudosphingobacterium sp. | reverse complement strand
ACTTGCGTTTTAAAATGTTGGATATTTCATCGTTGGATGAAAAAAGTGTAAAAGATTATATGAAATTAAAAAAAAGTATTCTACTACCCTCTCTTGTGTTTTTATTCCTAACCATACTTATCAGTACCAGTTGGCGATCCATCCACCCATCAAGCCCTTCTCTAAAAAATCATCGAAAAAAAGAACGGGATAACAAAAAGGGTTCTATTTTATCTTATAAGTTTGAGAACTTATTTAACCGTATACATGGATCGAGTCCCACGCTTGATAGCAATGTTTTTAAACAAGCCTATATTGGGTATTTAAATCTACTGGAACAGGGAAGAACAAGCTCGCCTATTATCACCATTGCAGACCTCAGTAAGCATAGCAGCGAGCGAAGGTTATGGATTATAGATCTCGAGCGAGATACCGTTTTATTAAACACCTATGTTGCGCACGGCCGTGGAAGTGGTTTAGAGGAAGCTAAATTTTTCTCTAATAGACCTAATTCTAATCAAAGTAGTTTAGGGTTTTACTTAACCGGTGAAACCTATCAAGGCAAGCACGGAAGGTCTTTAAGGCTTGACGGCTTGGATGAAGGTTTTAACACCAATGCGAGAGAGAGGGGCATTGTTTTGCACGGCGCGTGGTATGTTGGCCCGAACATCCTAAAGGGTCAGGATCGTATGGGCGTAAGCCAAGGTTGTCCGGCTGTTGCAGAAGTATTAAAAGATAAGATTATAGATTTAATAAAGGATAAATCTGTTATGTACATCCATGGAAGGTCTTCTACTTATCAATCTGCTTTCATCAATGAAAGGGCGGCTACACGGAGCTTAATGGCCTCCGCTAACAGTGATGCTGAATTTATCCCAGATTCAACATTAGCTAACAATGTTGAAGGAAGCTTACTTTAAAGCGTTATAAAGAACAGAATCCTGCTTATAAACATCTGGGTAAAACACTAGTTTTCCCGCTTTCTCATTGCAGGTAAAATAGTCTAATATTACCTGTACCTGAGGCTTAAGCTTAATTGTTCTGGCAACAGGATCTGTCGCCCCCATTTCCTCTTTTATAGTATCGTATTTCTCTCCTTCTCCAAATAAAGCAAGTGCTAAATTTAGCGGTTGTTCTACGCGCACACAACCATGACTTGCTGCTCTCATCGCCCTATTAAAGGTAGCCTTTACAGGCGTATCATGTAAATATACACTACTTCCATTTTTGAATAAAAACTTGATAAGACCTAAAGAATTAGTATTACCCGGTCTTTGTTTAAACGTATAAGGAAGATTTTCCTTATTATAACCTGACCAATTAATACTATCGGCATTCTCCCGTTTCTCCCCTTTATAATATACATCAATTCCGTGGTTAACTAAATAAAACTTATCTGCCTGCGCCTGGACTAATATCTCCTTAGTGGCAATGCTAGTAGGAATATGCCAAACCGGATTCACCTGCACGCTATGAATCATACTGCTTAACATGGGTGTTTCATGACCATCTGCCTTCCCTACCACCACTTTCATCGTACTTACCAGCTGCTTATCCTTGATTACATTTAACTGGAAGGCCGGTATATTCACATACACCATTTTTGTACTATCTTTCGTATACTTCCAACGCAGACGTTCCATATTGGCAATCAAAGCAACCTTATTTTCTTTCGTTTTATCACTCTTCTCCAGCATCTCCTGCAATCTTTTGTACAGCTTGGCATCTGGCTGGATACTGTCTAGATGATTCCTCAAATTAGTCGTTAAAAGCACCTTTTTAAAAGCAAGGCTATCCGGCCTTTTCACCGGAATATAATATCTATTTAAAATTCTTCTTGGATTTACCTGGCCATACTGTAACGCAAAGCTATAATTCGTTAAACTTTCTGCAATTAATAGTTCGGCCGCGACAAGATTGTCATAAACAGCAGTTAAACTTTTTACAATTTCTTTGCTACCCAATCCATTTATTAATTCTTTAAGTTCTTTTAACCGATAGTTTTTTTTTGACAAGCCATGCTCTTCCAGTTGCTCTAAATAATCGATCAAACTAAATAGTGAGGAATCTGGATAAAACTTTGTAAGCAAAATGGGTTGATAATCATTTGCGGCATAAAAATCACGCAGATAATTGGGGTTTTTGAATCTCTTATTATGCGTAGTTAAATAATTCTGTAAATGCTGTTTTAACGAATCGTTATTTATTTCCTTATATACCTTGTTTTTGGTTACTTTAAATAAGGCTTCACCCACAGGGGTTGAAGGTTTGGTACATCGCGTTAAACAAGTGCAATACAACAAAAACACAAGAAATAAAAGAAGACAAGATCGTAAATAGTTATTCATAGGAATATAGAAGCTCAAAAGCCTCTAACTTATAGGCACAAATAATGCCAATTCTTAGCGTTTTTTATTAGGTTCAATACATATTCCAACATCACTCACCCCCCTTAACGGACTATCGCGCATATTCTGCTCTATCTCATAGCGGTATGTACCAGTATCGGGGAAATAATAATCCTTGTCATAGGTAATCTGATAATTATATAAGCTTCCAACACCCTTTCCCAGCCATCTCCCATCTTTATCGGCAATCCGCAATTCTATCCTCTTTGTTTGTCGGCTTTTATCAGGACTTACTTGGTGCATAAGGATAAAGAGATTAGCATACTTGTAATCTGCGGTTACTCTTAAGTTCACCTTTAATCGATAGCTCATCTGTTTATCAGCAACTTTAACCTCAAATGATGGCACAAAATTATAGTTCCACGATTGATTCGGAATCGGCTTAAATTCATCTTTAAGCGTATCATTGCGGCAAGAAATAACAATACCGGCAACCGAGAAAAATAGCGTTAAAAAAAACAGCGAGTTGCCTGGCTTTAATAATTTAAACGTTGTCTCCATTAGTGGCATTACCATCTTTATTCGTATTATTCCTTTTGCCCCTATATCTTCTTCTATTATTATTTTTAGATTTACCCTCAACAGTGGGCTTCACCTCATCGCTTGCTGAAGGAGGCACTGTTGGTTTGACAATGTTCCTTTTCTCTCCTTTTCCCTTTTCTTTCTTTTCTGTATGAAATTTATCCGGTTCCACGCCTTCTACTTGCGAAGCCTTATTTTCAACGGTCGATTTATTTTTATTTCGTTTGCGTGACGGGCGTTTCTTCTTTTTGCCCTTTTCATCCAGTCTTGTCAAACTATCCTGTCCCACAACATTTTCATAATCATATGTTACAGGTTTTACTGTCACCTCAACCGTCTCTTTTACTTCAATTAAATCTTCTGGTATAATACCATCCTTATTTCCTTCTGCAATTTCTTTTACCTTATCAATTTCCAAGGAAATCCAATTTTCATCTCCAGGAAAGGAAAACCACATTAACCGTTTAAAAATGTCTGTTTTTTGCAAACGAGCCATCCCTCTTTTAGTCTCTAGCCTGTCGATGTCATTAGGAATATCTTTAAGCGCATCCATATAGGTATCCAGCTCATAATTGAGGCAGCATTTTAACTTGCCGCATTGCCCAGCCAACTTCAACGTGTTTAAGGAAAGGTTTTGATAACGGGCAGCAGCAGTGGATACTGTTTTAAAATCAGTCAGCCAAGTGGAACAACACAGTTCTCGTCCGCACGAACCGATACCTCCTAAACGACTAGCTTCCTGCCTCATCCCTATTTGGCGCATTTCTATTCGAATACGGAAAGTTTCGGCCATCCGTTTAATAAGCTCTCTAAAATCGACCCTTCCTTCTGCGGTATAGTAAAAAGTAGCCTTGGTTTTATCTCCTTGATAATCTACGTCGCTCAATTTCATGGAAAGCCCAAGATCAAGTGCTAATTTACGGGCTTTATGCATCGTTTCCCACTCAAGATCTTTGGCAGCCTGATACTTATCCATATCATTGGATGTGGCCTTTCTAAAAATCTTTTTTTCAACGGAAGATGTCTCTACCCTACTTTTTTTAAGCTGTAAGCGAACCAGCTCTCCTGTCAATGAAATATACCCGATATCATAGCCGCCGGTTGCTGTTTCTACAGCCACAGGCTCACCCATTTCAAGATAAAGATTCTCATGATTGATATAAAAATCCTTCCTCGAGCCTTTAAATCTTACTTCTACAATGTTAAAAGGTATATAGTTTGATGGCATATCCATGTGGCTTAGCCAATCGTAAACATCTAATTTATTACATCCATTGGTCATGCATGAACCGTTGCTTTGGCAACCTGCAGGGGCACAACCACCTCCGGATGAGCAATTATCACATCCCATATTTATATATTGAGTCCTGTTTTATACAGGAACGTTTAGTGTTTAAATAATAAAACTAATTGCAAAGATACATCTAAAAATAAGATTTTAGGATTTGCATTACGTTCTATATGATAACAAGTCTTTTCGAAGATATTAATACAAGCTTCTAGCTTTTCTGTACTGTAAAGCGGACTAAACTTTTCAACGAACGACATTTCGGCTTTTGGGAGATGTACTAAATTTACCACACCTTCTTTAAAGAGGATCACATCGCGTATAATTTGAATAGCGTAAAGTAAGAAACTTTTTTGATTTTCCCGCCCAAGTTTTGATAGATCTTCATCCACCATACTTATAAGGTCTAATACCTTGCCTCCGAAACAAAATCTTAACCACTGAACAAATGAACTAAAATGACTGTTTCCGCCATCTTCAGACAAGAGCGCAACTATTTGCTGCATATTACCCCCGCTAATGTAAGCTAATTGAGTTGCTTTTTCATCGCTCAGATTTTTTTCCCTAACGAGATATTCTATTAAGCTTCCTTTATCGATAGGGTTCACTTTTACCAGTTGAGTACGTGATATGATCGTATTAAGCAATTGATCTTGATTTTGTGCTACTAATAAAAAAAGTGTATTTTCAGGGGGTTCTTCAATGAGTTTCAGCAGCGTATTACCCTCCTTATCAAGAAACTCAGGCAACCACATTATTAATACTTTATACGAAGCTTCAAAGGCTTTCAGACTAAGTTTCTGAATAATATGATGGCATTCCGCGATGTTTATATTAGCTTGTTTATTTCCTGCCTCCAGACTATTTCTCCAGGCATCCATCCCCAAATAAGGATTGGATAAAAAGCTACTCCGCCATTGTTCAATAAACGTTGTGGCGGTGTCCTCCTTATGTGATGCAAAAAAAGGATAAGAAAAGTGCAGATCGGGATGTATGATTTTGGCATATTTCCTGCAAGAGCTACAATTTCCACAACTATCATTTTCCAGCTTATTTTCACAATTTATATACTGCGCATAGGCCACCGCAAGGGGCAAACTGCCGCTACCTTCAGGACCAAGAAAGAGTTGAGCGTGGCTCACTCTATTTTCTCTAACGGTATGAATTAAATGTGCTTTGACCTTTTCTTGTCCTATTATATCTTTAAATTGCATATCTTTTTTTGAGTTACTGGCTGTTAGTCTTTGCTTTCAATCTATCAGCTAGTTCATTGAAATAAATTCAGCAACATAAACTCAACATTCACCGACTCTTAACTTAGTTCCATCTAAGCCGAGCATTTCATTATCTTTGTATCTTATTAAACACCAAAAATAACAATTTATGCGGATAATGGCTTTCGATTATGGTACTAAACGTATAGGTATTGCGGTAACAGACCCTTTGCAGATCATTGCCACTGCTTTAACGACGATTCACCCCAATCAGATTATTCAATACATAAAAGATTATTTACAAAAGGAAGAAATAGAAACCTTTGTTGTGGGAATGCCTAAACAGCTCGACGGAACGGATTCACAATCGGCCATGCATGTAAAAGGTTTTATACGCTCGCTAAAAAAAAACTTTCCAATCATTGAAGTAGTAGCAGTGGATGAACGATTTACTTCTAAGATGGCTTCTGCCACCATTGCGCAAAGCGGACTAAAGCGCGCTAAAAGGCAAGAAAAAGGCCTTATTGACACTATTTCGGCGGTTATTATCTTACAGAGTTATATGGAAAGGAAACGATTTTAACGGAGATTGTATATAATAACTAAATTATCTATGTTTGCTGTTATGGATATTTTAGACAGTCAGTTAAGCGATTACCTTCGTAATACCTGCGATAAAGAACCCTCTTTATTAAAGAAAATTGACCGAGATACGCATCTTAAAGAGACAATGCCTCACATGCTTTCTGGTCATTATCAAGGACGCCTGCTTAGTATGATCAGTCATATGATATCGCCTCAAAAAATCTTAGAAATTGGCACATTTACTGGATATGCTACTGTCTGCCTTGCCGAAGGTTTGGCAGAAAATGGCATGTTACACACCATCGATATCAATGATGAGCTCCAAGAAAGAGTACAATCATATTTTGATGCATCCGGTTATGGACATAAAATAAAATATCATTTGGGAGAGGCGATAAATATTATCCCTACTCTATCAGAAGCATTTGATCTGGTATTCATAGATGCCGATAAAAAAAATAACCTTCAATATTACGAATTAGTTATTGACAAAGTACGATCCGGGGGACTGATACTTATTGATAATGTTTTATGGAAAGGTAAGGTAGTTCACGAACATCCAGACAAACAAACGGAACAGGTTCTGGCCTTGAATGACTTCATCGCACAAGATGAGCGGGTTCAAAAATTAATATTACCTATTCGCGATGGGATATTTCTTATTAGAAAACGATAGCATGAAAAAGATTTTACTATCAGTCATTTCAATAGTCGTCTTCTTAATGGGCAGCACACAAGCTTCCCATGCGCAAAAAACAGCACAGGAGTACATTAACACCTATAAAGAACAGGCCGTCAGCGCAATGGAGGAATTTGGCGTCCCTGCTAGCATTATTCTGGCTGTCGCCATGCATGAAAGTGCTAACGGGACAAGTAGAGTGGCGACCTACCTGAACAATCACTTCGGAATTAAAGGCCCAAACAATAGTAAACAAATACGATCATCCTACAAAGGGTACGCTTCCGCGCAAGAATCATATGATGATTTTATTAATTACCTAAAAAACCGGAAACAATTTCAATCATTATTCACCAAATGCAGTCCGTATGATTACCAAGCATGGGCTTATGGCATTATGAAGGGAGGATATGCAGGTAGTAAGGCTTGGGCTTCACATATCGTTGCAATGATAAAAAAGCACCAGTTATTTCTATTGGACAATCGGCCAGAGGGATACCAAGAACCTGCACTTGTAAACAATGAACACGTTGCTGAGGACGTGATTATTAATTCCTATACAGTTAAGAAAGGGGATACCCTTGGCGCTATTGCCAAAAGGCATCATACCTCTGTCCGAAAGATAAAAAACGATAATAAACTAAAGAGCGACCGTTTAAAAATTGGTCAACGCATTAAAATTTAACACTATATGAATCAGCGTAAAAAAGACCTTCCATTGCAACGATACTTTTGTGTGGTCTTATTTCTATTATCTCTTTCGCTCTTTACATCCTGTTTACCCAAGCAACGGGTCTTACAAAGTTCTAAATCACGACAACAAGGTGATTATACTGGGCGCACTCAACCCAGCAAAAGTAGAAAACCTTCTAATAATAGACCGATTGCCATTAGCGCTTCTGCTCAAGATTACATTTCTCGGTATAAACCAATAGCTATTAAGGAAATGAATACCTACGGTATCCCCGCCAGCATTACATTGGCACAGGGCCTGTTAGAGTCAGCAAATGGAAATAGCACCTTAGCCAGAGAAGCTAACAATCATTTCGGGATTAAATGCACTTCGGATTGGCGCGGAGAATCTTTCTATAAAGACGATGATCGTATCGATGATTGTTTCCGAGTTTACGATTCACCGGAAGATTCTTTTAGGGACCACTCTGAGTTCTTATTGAGAAAGCGGTATGCAACACTTTTTGAACTTGACAAGGACGATTATGCCGGTTGGGCAAAAGGGCTAAAGAAAGCGGGATATGCTACCAACCCACGTTATGCTGAATTGCTTATTGATTTAATCGAACGATACGGTTTATATGAATATGATCATGGGGAAAAAACTCCGGAAAAAATAAATCGTGAAGAACGCGTGTTCACAGAGATCGCTGAAAACACCCCCAAAGAGCCTGAGCAGGCGGCCGCCAAACCACCTCTTGAGATGAAAATACATGAGGTAAAACAAGGAGACACCATCTTTAGCATTAGTAAGCGCTATGGCCTTACAACAAGCGAGTTAAAAAGCATGAATAGCCTACTAGATGATCACCTGGTATTGGGCCAATTACTTTTAGTTTCAAAATAATACATTAAGATGAGATCCTTTTTTGTTAAAAAATGCAAAATCTTTCTTAATGCGTAAAGCCCTCCGTATTTTTGTTGACTTGAAGATCTTAACAACCATACTCGTTTTACTGTTTATCGGAACTACTTTCCTCTCCGCGCAAGAGCGGGAAGGTATAGTGTTTGACAGCTATACCAAGCAACGTGTTCCTCGTGTTTATATTTATAACACCGCGAACGATGCGATGAAATATAATAACAAACGAGGAGAATTTGCCATCGAAGCGCAGCCTGGAGATACTTTAATTGCCATTGTAAAAGGATACTATTCAGACACCTTAATAGTAAAGAATCAACCAACTATTGTTTTCAATCTTAACAGATCTACTATTTGGCTAAATGAAGTAAGCATTGTAGCCAAAAGATCGCCCCAAGAAATTTTAGAAGAACGAAAAAGGGAATATAATACCGCTTATAGAAATGGGGATCCCGGTGATCTACTATCGGTTGGACCTACGGGTGCCGGATTGAGCATTGATGCACTTTATTCCCTTTTGAGCAGAAGAGGAAAAAATGCGCGATTTTTACAGGAACTTATTCAGCGAGAATATGAAAACAATGTAATCGACACCCGCTTTACACAAATAACAGTTAAACGACTAACGAACCTAAGTGGAGTAGCCTTGGAAGATTTCATGCATCAATACAGGCCTTCTTACCATTTTATTATGCAAGCGAACGATTATGAATTAGGAAAATATATACAGTCATCTTATAATCTATATCGGAAGAACCCGAGTGCTTACCGATTGCAATCGCTACCTAAGGTTGAACCCGATAAACAAGAAGTTAAAATTGAAAGATTAAATCCAAATTAGGGCATTATTCTTGCTTCATAGCAACTTAATGTTATGTCAGATCCAGAGAGCAAGCTAATTTAATAGAGGCATTACCATTATCTTGTTTAAGTAAATTGCATTATAAAGGCAATTTATCTATGTTTGTGGTTGATTTTAAGGTGAAGGGGAGTCGACTTGTTTTGCTAATTGTGGAGAGTCGTTAACAATAAAATTATTCTAATGAACATTCGATACCTACTTGTAGTGTTTTTTTTGGGAGCAGTTTTCACGGTAAAAGCTCAAGATTATGATTTAAATGATTTAAGGCAGGCGCCAAAAAAGAATAGTTTACCAGTGAGGGCCCCAAAGATGTCAATTAGAGATGTTGACATTCAAGATCCTAATTTAAATCTAAAAATCAATTATTGGCGTAATTGGACTACATTTGGTGTTAACGTCAATCAAGGTTCTTTTAGTGGAAACTGGCAGAACGGCGGGGTAAATTCCATTGCGTTAGGAGCGGCCTTTAATACAAAATTTGATTACACACGCGAAAACAAAAATTTCACATCGGAATTAGACCTCAAATACGGAAAAATTAAAAACAAGGAACAGTTACCTCGGAAAACGAATGACCGTATTTTATGGGACAATAAATACGCCATTAAATTTGCTAAAAAGTGGTCTTTCTTTGCGTCTTTAACTTTTGAGTCCCAATTTGATAAGGGGTATGAATATGGAAAAGATGCCGCGGGTAAAGAAGTAACGACAAGAAGAATTTCTAATTTTATGGCTCCTGGATACCTCACGGAATCTATTGGTCTTGAATTAACTCCAGATAAATCGTTATCTATTCGTTTTGGTACTGGTACAGCTCGTCAAACATTTGTATTGGATGACAATGTTTTACCGCCTAACGCAGAAACGCTGGCAGACCCTGCAAAGCTAGCGGAATATCAGCGATTTGGTGTTAATTGGCCCAAAACTTTCCGAAATGAACTTGCTTTTCAAATCGTCGCCAATTTAGATCGTAATCTAAGCGAAAATATAAATATCAAAGCTCGTTACGCCTTCTTTGCCAACTACGGACAGTGGGGCGATGCCAGTCATCGTTTAGATGCGACCTTAACCTCACGGGTTACACGCGTAATTAGTGTAACGTTAAACGGAATCGTATTGTACGACCCCTTACAAGATTCAGGTGTACAAACCGCCCAAGCCTTAGCCATTGGACTTTTATATAAATTCCCTCGATAGGTATATGCAGCTCAAACATATTTTTTACGCGTTTTTTATTCCCGTTTTTTTCTTAAGCGCCTGCGCTTCCAAAAAACAATTTGCTGACACCAATAAAGTTTATGAAAAACAGGTGGAGCAGTTAGCAGAGGTAATAAAACAACCGCTTCCAAGCCCACAACTTATGGCTTCAGCAGGTTTACCTTCCCCAGGTACGGAAGGACAGCGCAAAGACTCTGAGTGGATTGGCACCGTAAATTTCAGTATGCGCAAACCGAACTTTGTCATTTTACATCATACTGCGCAAGATAGCATACAACAAACATTACGCACATTTACCTTAGAACGCACACAGGTAAGCGCCCATTATATAATCGACAAAGAGGGAAAAGTTTATCAATTGTTAAACGATTATTTACGAGCGTGGCATGCTGGCAATGGTCGCTGGGGTTCTGTTACCGACCTTAACTCTATTTCCTTGGGGATTGAGATGGACAATAATGGCAAAGATCCTTATACAGAACCGCAAATAACCAATCTAATTACCTTACTGGATACGTTAAAAACAAATTACAACATTCCAATGGAAAACTTTATTGGCCATGGAGATATTGCTCCCGGTAGAAAAGTTGATCCAGGCACGAATTTTCCATGGAAAAGATTAGCCGAAAAAGGTTTTGGTCTTTGGTATGACGATATCTTAGCTACTCCACCCACCACATTTAATCCGTTGGATGGTTTGCGCATATTAGGTTATGACACTAGAAATACCTCCGCAGCTATTTTAGCATTTAAGAGGCATTACGTTCCAACGGAAACCACTGAAGAATGGACGCCTTTTGCACTTAGTATCCTTTATAACTTATATATTAAGAAAACAACTTTATAAGCAGGAAATTAATTCCCTGCTTCTTTTTGCGATTCTTTTGCCCATGTATCCCGCAGGCCAACGGTCTGATTAAACACCAAGTGCTCTGTTGTAGAACGCGTATCTAAGGTAAAATACCCCTTACGTATAAATTGATATCCTTTTCCAGGTACAGCATTTGCTAAATCAGGCTCTATATACACCTTATCTAATATTTGCAAGCTTTCGGAATTAACGGATTCCTTAAAATCGCCTTCGGTTGCCAATGGGTTTTCTAACTTAAATAAACGATCATATAATCTCACTTCTGCTTGCTTTGCATGGGGCACACTTACCCAATGAATCGTTCCTTTAACCTTTAATCCGCTTGTATCTTCCCCGCTTTTAGAATTAGGGATATAACTACAATATATTTCTGTAATATTTCCTGCCTCGTCTTTTGCAAAATCGTCACAAGTAACTATATAGGCATTCTTTAAGCGTACGCTTAATCCCGGGCCTAAACGGAAAAATTTCTTTGGGGCATTTTCCATGAAATCCTCTCTTTCAATCCATAGCTCACGGCTAAAAGGAATAGCACGTTCGCCTTCGCCACCTTCTACTTCTGGGTTATTTTCACCGTGTAGGATTTCCTCCTTCCCTTCAGGATAGTTAGATATAATCAATTTCACGGGATCCAATACAGCCATTCTGCGCCAAGCCATTTTGTTCAAATCTTCACGAATACAAAATTCCAGCAACCCTACATCAATTACATTCTCTCTTTTAGCAACGCCTATGCGTTCACAGAAATTACGAATGCTTGCCGGTGTATACCCTCTTCTACGTAAACCGCTAATGGTAGGCATACGCGGGTCATCCCATCCTTCTACATACTTTTCATTAACCAATTGCAACAAGCGTCTTTTACTCATTACAGTATAGGTCATGTTCAATCGCGCAAATTCGTATTGCCTTGATGGGAAGATACCTATATTTTCAATTAACCAATCATATAAGGCCCGATGTGGTATAAACTCCAACGTACATACAGAATGTGTTATTTTTTCAATAGAGTCACTTTGTCCATGTGCAAAATCATACATAGGATATATACACCATTTATCTCCTGTACGATGATGATGCGCATGTTTTATCCGATATAACAAAGGATCCCGCATATGCATATTTGGGTTAGCCAAATCAATTTTTGCGCGTAATACTTTGCTTCCATCGGGGTGTTTTCCTTCCTTCATCTCCTCAAAAAGGCGTAGGTTTTCTTCTATGGAACGGCTTCTGTAAGGCGTAGGTTTTCCGGCTTCGGTAGGTGTACCTTTACTCACCGCGATCTCTTCAGCTGTACTATCGTCAACATAAGCCAGCTCTTTCTTAATCAATTGAACGGCAAATTGATAGAGCGTATCAAAATAATCGGAAGTATAAAGCTCTTCTTCCCATTGAAACCCTAACCACTTAATATCGTGTTTAATGCTGTCTACATATTCGGTATCCTCAGTCACTGGGTTGGTATCATCAAACCTTAGATTTGTTTTTCCATTATATTTTTGAGCCAAACCAAAATTTAAACAAATTGATTTTGCGTGTCCAATATGTAGGTAACCGTTAGGCTCTGGCGGGAATCGTGTTAACACCCTGCCCTCGTTTTTTCCATTGCGAATATCTTCCTCTATAATTTCTTCCAGGAAGTTCAATGATTTCTCTTCATTCATAGGTTACAAACTTAGCTAATTTTTCTTTGATGAAATATCATGAATTCTTTTTTATACGAGCTCATTTAACCAAAAAACACTATAACCGAAAAGCCCGCTCAGTGATGAACGGGCTTTGTACGATTTATATTAAAAAGTATCTTAGATTACTTTAACATTTACCGCATTTAAGCCTTTTTTTCCTTGTTCTACGTCGTATGATACATTGTCATTTTCACGTATAGAATCGATAAGACCAGATGAATGAACAAAAATGTCGCTTCCACCAGCGTTAGGAACGATGAAACCAAAACCTTTGGTTTCATTATAAAATTTTACTACTCCTTCTTGCATTGTATTTTATTGAATTTATTAATAATTGAACAAATGTAAGGATATTAATCTTAGAATTTATTCTTTAATTGTTTTATTTATAAAATATTAATGATAAATTATCACTAATTATCGCCGTTTTTGTTGGTTATTAGGCTTGAATCGCCTTTTTTTATTCGGGGAACCAGTCTCTTTTTTTGCTTTTCCTTGTAACGCCCCCTTGGGAAGCGGCACTGCCACAAATTCATCTCTCACAGGGTAAGGATGATCATTTAGCACAGGAATTGCCTGATTAATGAGGTTATTAATATCCTGTAAATAAGGACGCTCTTCTATATCACAAAAAGAAATTGCCTTCCCGCTTGTTCCTGCACGCCCGGTTCTCCCAATGCGGTGTACATACGTTTCGGGTTCATTTGGCAAATCAAAATTGATCACATATTTAAGATCCTCTACATCTATACCTCTCGCTGCTATATCTGTAGCGATCAATACCTTTAACCGGCCCGACTTAAACCCATTCAAAGCGTTCTGTCTTGCATTTTGCGACTTATTGCCATGAATTGCCTCTGCAGTAATTCTGTTTTTATCTAAGAATTTCACTAATCGATCTGCCCCATGTTTCGTTCTGGAAAACACCAATACGTGGTCTTTCACCACCTTATTCAATAAATAAACCAATAATTTAGGCTTATCAGCCTTATCAACAGCATAAACTACCTGTGCTACGGTTTCCGCTGTGGACGAGACTGGAGTAACCTCTACCTTTACAGGATTTCGCAATATTGTATTGGCTAGTTTAGCTATTTCTTCCGGCATAGTTGCAGAGAAGAAAAGTGTTTGCCTCTTTTGAGGTAATAGGGCCACAACTTTTTTGATGTCGTGAATGAATCCCATATCTAACATACGATCGGCCTCATCCAATACAAAATGGGAGATCGTTTGTAGCGAAATAATCCGTTGATTAATTAAATCCAACAATCGTCCAGGTGTTGCAACTAAAAGATCCGCTCCTTTGCGAAGTCCTGATATCTGTGTATTGATGTTAACTCCTCCGTAAACAACTTGGTGTTTTAACGGCAAAAACTTGCCATATACTTCAATACTTTGATCGATTTGAATGGCTAGCTCTCTAGTTGGCGTCAAAATTAACGCCTTAATATTTTTACCAACAGTAGGCTGTTCAACGAGGTGCTGTAATATTGGAAGAATAAAGGCCGCAGATTTCCCTGTACCGGTCTGTGCACATCCTAAAAGATCTTTACCAGTAAGTGCTACCGGAATTGCCTGCGATTGGATGGGTGTAGGGGTTTCATACCCCTCCTCATGAATGGCCTTTAATAAAGGTTCTATGAGTTTAAGTTCTTTAAATGACAAAATATATATACGAATAAATGTAGAATTTACAAAAGTAAGCATTTAATTCCAAATAAGTTCCTAAATGGCTACCTCTTACCAGTAACAACAATTTTATTCTTTTAAAAACTTATATTCGTACTTCGATTTAATTTATTTACTTCAAATTAATAACGCATGAAAAAACGATTTATGAAACCAACATTTAAAATCAGTTTATTATCCCTCGTTATCACCACGAGCGCTTTGCACGCAAATGCGCAATTCAAAGTCAATGCCAAAAGCATTAAAGCGGCTACTTCTGCCGCAAAGGCAGTCACCTTATCAGATGATGAAGTTGCGGGCTACGCAAAAGAGTATATGGTATGGATGGATGAAAATAATCCAGTGGCGCCGGCGGATCATGAGCTTTCGCAACGATTGGCAAAGTTAACCAATGGTTTAGAAAATCATGATGGACTAGCGCTCAACTTTAAAGTTTACCTGGTAAAAGACGTCAATGCATTTGCTTGTGCGGATGGTAGCGTACGTGTTTGCGCAGGTTTAATGCAAGTAATGGATGATAATGAAGTGCTTGGTGTGATCGGCCATGAAATTGGCCATGTCAAAAATAAAGATTCGAAAGATGCTTTCAGAACGGCCCTTTTAACCTCCGCGCTTAAAGATGGAGCCGGATCACAAGGTGGAACGGCGGGAACGCTGAGCGACTCTAAACTGGGAGAATTGGGAACAGCTGTTGCAAATTCTTCTTTTTCACGCACACAGGAAAGTGCTGCCGATTCCTATGGTTATGATTTATTAAAAGAAAAAGAGGTGAATCCATGGTACATGGCTACGGCTTTTGAAAGCCTTGCGAAACTAAGCGAGGGAGGAGAAAAAGCCTCTACGATGCAGCGATTAATGTCATCGCATCCTGATACTGAAAAACGCGTAAAAGCCATGTCCGAAAAAGCCACTAAAGATGGTTTTGAGAGACCGGCCAAATAAATTTTAACAAGAGCGAAGAGGGTTTTCTTCGCTCTTGTTAATGATCATTTCTGTCCGTATTTATATTCGTATCTTTCGAATAGTTGTTTATGCAAGTTATTGAGGTTGATATCCCTCCCTGCAATAAATGCTTTTTCAAGGTTATTCCCTTTCATATCTAGTGCGTCACCCGCGGAAATAAAGAGGTTCGCATCTTTTCCTTGCTCCAAGCTACCTGTGGTTTTATCTATTCCTAAGATTTTTGCAGTGTTGAAAGAAATAGTTGCCAGGGCCTGTTCTTTGTCGAGACCAAAGGATGCAGCCGTTCCCGCCATAAAAGGTAAATTACGTTGCTGCCAAAAACCATCCATCCCATACGCCACCAATATGCCGGCATCGCTTAATAATTTAGCTTGTTTATAAGGCAGGTTTACGTCATCATCATCTTTAGCAGGCAATGAATGTGCTTGATGTATGATGATCGGTATATTATTCTCTTTTAAAAAAGAACTTATCAAATGAGCATCGGCACCGCCTACTATCACGGGCTGTATGGCATGCCTTTTAAAAAACTGTACCGCAGCAATAATATCATTTTTCTTATCTACATGAACCATCACCTTTTTAGTACCATCGAAAATATTTCGGAATGCTTCTAAACGGGCATTAAAAACAGTGGGCTTATCTACACTGCAATAAGCTTTTGCATCTATTAATAAGTCGTTCAGTACATCTCGTTCTTTCGCCGCCCGTTCTTTTTGTTCTTCCGTATTCGTGTTTCCAAACCGAGCAAACCTAATAGTAGGCCAATTTACATGGATAGCATCATCTTTTTTATAGGCCGCGTCCTCCCAATTCCAGGCATCCAATTGTACCACGGAAGATTGACCGGTAATCAATCCTCCTTCGGGCGTTATTTGTGCTAACATTACACCGTTAGACCGCAGTGTGTTGATAACTTTTGAATCTGTGTTATAGGCAATTAAGGCCCTTACGTGTGCATTATTGTCGCCAACTTCCGTATTATCAACGGTTGCCCTTACCGCTTCAATTTCTACTAAACCAAGATTGGTAACAGGCGCAATAAAACTAGGATACAGGTGTTTGCCGGTAGCGTCAATCGTTTCGGCTGCCGCCGGTGCACCACTCTCGTCCCCGACATACGTAATCTTACCCTTTTCAAAAACAAGCGTTCCACCAGAAATAACTTGCCCGTTGCCTATATGGATAGTGGCTCCTTTAATACTAATGGATCTTGTTTGGGGCTTAGCAGGATATATGGTTGGTTGTGCATTTGCTGTTATAATAAAAGTGAGCAATGCTGCTATATGTGATATGTATTTCAATATTGTTCGCATAGTTGTACTTATTGGTTGTGGTTAAATTCTTCACTATTTTCATCTAAAAGGGTTTCACAATGGTAAACCATCGTAGGTTTTTCCACCGCCTTCTGTGTGGCGCTGCCTTTTCCTTTATCTTCAATCAATTTAGCTATCAGACGAGCTTTTTCCTTTTTCTGAAAATCTCTCATTTTTTCATCTTCTTCTCCATCCCAATACTTAACACCATCCACAAATGTTTTTTCAGCTTTCGCATAAATTGATAGTGGGTTATCGCTCCAAACCACCACGTCTGCGTCTTTTCCAACTTTTATGCTGCCTACTCGTTCGTCTACGTGCAACATCTTAGCTGGATTTAATGTAACCAGCTTCCAGGCTTCTTCTTCTGATAAGCCCCCGTATTTAATTACTTTGGCTGCTTCCTGATTAAGCCGTCGAGCCATTTCCGCATCATCCGAATTGATCGCCGTTACAACGCCTTGTTTTTCCATTAAATATGCATTGTATGGAATAGCTTCCTGTACTTCCATTTTGTACGCCCACCAGTCTGCAAAGGTAGCACCGGCAATACTTCTTGCAGCCATGCGGTCGGCCAACTTATATCCTTCTAAAATGTGGGTAAAAGTATTAATCTTAAAGCCCAAACTATCCGCCACATGCATGAGCATATTAATTTCGGACTGCACATACGAATGACAGGTAATAAATCGTTTATTATCAAGTATTTCCACCAAGGCATCTAGCTCCAGATCGCGACGTGTCTTGCTTCCTTTTTGATTTATATTTGCCTTGTATTCTTTCGCCCTGGTAAATGCATCAATATACACTTGCTCTACCCCCATACGCGTTTGAGGGAAACGGATCTTAGCAGCCTCTCCCCAATTACTTTGCTTTACATTTTCACCAAGAGCAAACTTGATAAAACCATCACTACCACCAAATTTAAGTTCTTCAGGCGATTTACCCCAACGTAATTTAATTAATTGAGACTGACCTCCAATTGCGTTTGCCGATCCATGCAGTATATGGGAAGTGGTTACTCCTCCTGCCAGTTGGCGATAAATATTCACATCTTCCGAGTTGATGATATCTGCAATCCTCACTTCAGAAGTTACAGATTGTGTTCCTTCATTAATGCCCCTAGAAATAGCAATATGTGAATGCTCATCGATTATACCCGCCGTAATATGCTTGCCCGTTGCATCGATTACCTGGGCACCAGCGCCAGACAGACTTTTTCCAACTGCCTTAATTTTCCCATCAACGAGCAGTACATCTGTCCCCTGTAGTATTCCAGCTGATTCGTTTGTCCATACAGTAGCATTTTTCAGCAATACGGCAGCGGCAGCAGGAGCCTCTTCATATCCAAAGGCTGTAAATGGATAAACTATCTTTCCTAAATTTAATGGTTTATCTTTTGCCTTTTCTTTCGTTTTGGCAACGTAAGCAGCCGAATAAGTTGCCAGCCATGGTGAGATTGTCCCGTCCACTTTATTCAAATCCCCCTTCAGTTGAACAGGCTTTGTATTCGTCACGTAAGCACTAATTCTAAAGCTGCTCTTAGTTCCTTTAGGATTAAAACTCATCATTAAAAGATCTCCGTCGACCGTTATATTTACCTTCGTTTGAGCGGTATCCTTTAATGTGCTAACATTTGCTTCATATTTACCTGGTTTTCCACCTATAATAAGTTTTGCATCGCCGTATCCTTCAATTGTCGTTGTGTATTCCCCTCTAATATCGCTTATCCCTATATTATTGGCTAGAAATTTTTCACCCTGAATCCAATTCTCATATATAATATTACCCTCTTTAAATAAACTATCTGATGTAATAATAAAATTAGCTAGCTTACCTTTTTCAAGTGTTCCTATTTTATCGCTAACGCCAAGTAGTAGTGCTGGTGTTTCTGTTAGTGCCTTTAAAGCTGCTTCTTCACTTAAACCATATTGTATAGCTTTCCGCAGATTAGGCCAAAACTCGCGCGTATTATCTAACCCACTTGCTGTTAAAGCAAAAGGAACGGCTGCCTTTTCTAAAAATGAAGGGTTTGCCGGAGCTAGCTCCCAATGTTTCAGTTGAGCCAAGGAAAGCTTATCTGCTTCATATGGATCGTCCACATCGTAGGCCTTTGGAAAATTTAACGGAACGATTAAGCTAGCCCCGGTGGCTTTTATTTCTTTTATACGCTGATAATCGTTACCTCCTGTTTTAATAACATACTGTTTGCTGAATTCTTTTGCGATTTTATCAGCTCTCAACACATCTAGCACATCATTCACCTCGAAAAATTGTGGCAGATTTTGCCATTTATTAAACGCCTCCAATGACATATTATATTCTCCCTTTTGCTGCCCATACCATTGCGCATCATAATAAGTTTGTCTTAGCAAGGCAATACTACCCATCAGCGATGATGGATACGAAGTTTTCGCCGATCCTTTATCAAACGAATAATGGGCGCCGACATCCGCTACCAAAACGGCCTCATTATCGTCAGCCCCCCGTAACGTCACAAGCGCACCGCTCCCGCGAGCGATTCCATCTTCTAAAATAGCTTGAACTGCTCCGAATCCTATTTTCTTCAACTGTTCGGCTTTTTTAACATCTCCGGTAAATGCATCTACTGCTCGTATTTCGGGTCTGATGGCTTCGTTCCATCCATAAGCGCCATTTTTTGTCGAAGTCAGCACTTGAGGTGCTCTTCCAAACGACCGGCCTTCCTTGCTTTCCGGCACACCATATGTTGAAAACGCATCAATTAAGGAGGGATAAATATATTTCCCCTCCAAATTAAAAGTAATGTATCCGGAAGGAACTTTTTGATCCCTGCTTACCGCTTCAATGAGTTTATCATTCACGAGCAAGGTACCCTTCTTGATACTTTGCCCCGCTTTTAAGACAATCGTAGCATTTACGAAAGCATATTTTTTAGGCCGTTTATCATGCGAGCCATTGACGGGAAAGGTCTCTTGTGCTATTAAGAGAGAAAAACTAAAGATTAGAAAACAAAAAGGTAATAATTTTCGCATAGTGTATACATATTTGATCTGTAATGAAATTTTAAGCGGTCAATGAGAACTAAAAATCATTTTTCCTGACACCTCGCCTGCTAAAAGCATTCTATCAAAACAATGATCTTCAAAGTTGAACACTAAAATACTCTTTTTAAGCAAAAAAAATGCTTTTAAAAGCTCCACCATAAGAATGTTACCAAAAATACCAGCCAAACGCCTACCTTAGATTAAAATTTTCATTATTTATTCATATGAAGCATCCATTCATCCAGGCTGTCCATCATATCGCTATCATATGCTCGGACTATAATCAATCCAAACACTTTTACACGCAGGTATTGAATTTTAAAATAATAGCGGAAACCTACCGTGAAGAACGTGATTCTTATAAACTTGATTTATCCCTTAATGATAATTATATCATTGAGCTTTTTTCATTTCCGCATCCACCGGCTCGCGTTAGCAGGCCGGAAGCATGTGGATTACGGCACTTAGCTTTTGGGATTTCTGATCTTGACAAAGCAATAACACATCTTCAGGCGCATCATGTGGCGACCGAACCCATAAGAGTAGATGAATTAACACATAAACGATTTACTTTTTTTGCCGATCCAGATGGCCTTCCGTTAGAATTTTATGAGTTATAATAGGTATTTGTCATACCATTGAAATAAAGTTTAAAGGTAACCAAACACATATTTAGATATGATTGTTATCAGATCAACAAATCGCTCCTATATGCTAACTTTGATTATATAAGAGTTCTCCATTAAACAACATTGATATGGCTTCTTTTGTACAGGAACTAAAACGTGACGTTAAGAACTGGTGGCTTTTTACGGTAATTGGTATTCTCTTACTGATTGCTGGTTTTTACACCATCTCAAATCCATTGGCCAGCTACCTGGGCTTATCTGTATTTTTTGGAGGTCTCATTTTCGTTAATGGCATCATGGAACTTTCTTTTGCATTAGGGAATAGAAAGAATTTACAGCACTGGGGATGGGCGTTGGCAGCAGGGATCGTAGACATTATTTTGGGTTTTATTTTACTGTTATATCCAGGGCTGTCGATGGCTGTACTTCCTTTCATCGTCGGTTTTTACATTTTACTTTTAGGTGCCTCGTTGAGCAGTTATGCTTTTCAGCTAAACCACTTAGCAGTAAAAGGTTGGAGATGGGTGTTAGTTGGCGGAATATTAACGGTGCTCTTTGGATTGAGTATGGTTTTTAATCCGGTTATTGGAGTAGCAACTATTGTAGGCTGGACGGCCTTTGCGTTCATAATAGCAGGAGTGGTGAATATTGTTTTTTCCCTACAGCTAAAAAAGATAAAAGACCATATTCATGCATAAAATTTAAGCATTTCCTAAATAAATTATTAAATATCGTTCAATTATATAAATTCAAAAACCATGGCACTTACAAAAACTGCTAAAATTGATATTGGCATCTCTGAGGATAATCGCCAAGCTGTTGCTAACATTTTGAATCATCTCCTAGCAGATGAATTCGTTTTGTATACCAAAACAAGAAAATTTCATTGGAATGTAAAAGGCATACATTTTCACGACTTACATGTATTTTTCGAATCACAGTATAAAGAACTTGCCGAGATAATGGACGAAGTAGCGGAACGTATTCGTAAACTTGGACATTATTCGTTGGGGACACTTCAACAATTTTTAGACGAAACAAACTTATTAGAGCATACAGATGACGGATCATCCGCTGAAGTAATGATAGAAGCCTTATTGGAAGATCATGAAACTATTATTAAAGAACTGAGAAAAGCAATAGACCCTATTCAGGAAAAACATAAAGACGCCGGCACCGCAGACTTTCTAACCGGTCTTATGGAGCAACATGAATCGATGGCCTGGATGCTTCGCTCTATGTTACAATAAAAAGGAAACGATCTGTATTATTTCGTGAGAGTGCCTGAAAAGCCTATAGCCGTCACCGTAAGTTTGTAGAAAGATAGTTGGAGATTAGTAAACAACATAAATTTTGTTTAGTTATAATGTCAGTCCCTTCTCTCATTCTTATCACGAACTTACGATGACGACTTTTCACCTTCATGACTAAACTCCTCCATGCAGTCGTAGCTGGTTTTTCAAATGATTAATCTCTTGCTGCATTTTTGTTACTTTATTGATCAGGTGTTTCATCGCGTCTATACCTTCGATGTTAATATTTAAGTCGTAATACCAGCGACGAAATTGTTCCAGGTCATTCAACTGTTCCTCTTTAATATAGAGTTCATCCGATACCACGGTAATTTCAAGTAACCCCTCTTCTTGCAAAGACTGTACAAACTGCTGTTCTATCTCGCATTGCTCACAATACTCTTTTATCAAAATCAGTGTTGTTTCCATTGTAAAAGCTTATGAATGATTGGTGTCTGCCAACTGCCTAAATAATTGCTTCTGCTCCTCTGTTAAACCAGTTGGGATTTTAACGTTATAGGTAATGATCAAATCGCCAAATTGTTCTTCTTTCTTGTAAATAGGAAAGCCCTTTCCCTTTAGTTTAACCTTCGTACCATTTTGTGTCTCCGGTTTGACTTTAAGTTTTACCTTGCCTGTGAGCGTATCTACCAATACTTCTCCCCCCAGCACTGCCGTATAAAGATCAATATCCTTCGTAAGATACAAATCGTCTTTCAATCGTTTAAACATCGGATCATCAGAAATAATAAAGGTTATATATAAATCGCCCGCGGGGCCGTTGTTCACTCCCTCCCCTCCTTGCCCTTTCAGTCGTATTTCCTGGCCATTCTCTATACCTGCGGGAATAGTAATTCTCAGCTTTTTGCCGTTTACATTTACGGTGTGTTTGTGTGTCACTGCCGCATCTCGTAAATTTAATGGAAGTTCTGCACGGTAATCTTGCCCTTTAAACCGAGTACGCCCACCTCCTCGAGAAGCTCCTCCAAACATCGATGAGAAAAAATCTGAAAAATCAGCTTCGGAGAAGTCTCCGCCAGTACTGGAAAAACCACCTCCAAAAGGATTTTGGCCACCGAAAGGATTTCCTCCAGCTTGCTGTCTACCGCTTCCCTGTGACCTATTGGCTTGTTGATATGCGTCTGCATGCTTCCAGTCTTTTCCATATTGATCATATTTCTTCCTTTTTTCCGGGTCGCCCAAAACTTCGTTTGCCTCGTTAATTTGCTGGAATTTCTTATGAGCTTCTTTATCGTCAGGATTTAAATCAGGATGCAGCTTACGAGCCATTTTTCGGTAAGCCTTTTTGATATCATCTTGAGAAGCATTTTTTTCGACACCTAAAATGTTGTAGTAGTCAATATAATCCATAATATTCGTAAAAGTATTTTGTGTCTTCCCTTCCTACATACATCTTTTTGATGCTTTTTGTTTGTAGCTGTTGTCTAATCGTAGAACAAATTTCCTATGTTTGCAGTATGTCTTCGCTTTTTGTAACATCGCTTAATTCGGGTAGTAATGGTAATTGCTATTACATAGGGAACGAACAAGAAGCCATTCTTATCGATGTAGGCATCTCCTGTCGAGAAGTTGAAAAGCGGATGGCCCGCTTAGGGCTATCATTACATTTAGTTAAAGCGATCTTTATATCCCATGAGCACACCGACCACATTAAAGGCCTGTATAGATTAGCCAACAAGTATCAATTAGCAGTATATATCAGTCCGGGAACGCTTGCCGCTACAGGTTTCTCCTTTACCACCGCAACTGTTCATGTATTTGACTCTTCTTTACCTATACAGATTGGCGCTTTGCAAGTAATTCCCTTTGCCAAGTACCACGATGCGGCAGATCCTTATAGTTTTGTCGTCACAAATGAGCAGGTAAAAATTGGCGTATTTACGGACATCGGGAGGGTTTGCGACCGTATAACTTATTACTTCAAACAATGTCATGCTGTTTTTCTAGAAGCTAATTATGACGAGGATATGCTGAACAATGGCCGTTATCCTTATTTCTTAAAAAATCGAATAAGAGGCGGTCATGGTCACTTATCCAATAGGCAAGCCTTGGATCTCTTTTTATCTCATCGAACAGACGAACTGGGCCTTCTTCTCCTATCCCATTTATCAAAAGACAATAACTGCCCGGATTTAGTAACACACTTATTCAAAGAACATGCTGGATCTACAGAAATTGTTGTAGCCTCTCGTTATGAGGAAAGTGCTGTTTACGAAGTTACTTCTAATGGAAGGAAATATCAAGACATAAATAGCAAATATCAGGACATCAGTAGCAAGTATCAAGACATAAGTAGTCAGTAGCAAGACTATATTAGTTATGAGCTGTCAGTTCCGAGTTGTGAGCACTATATTAATTATCAGTTGCGAGTTGTTAGTTGTGAGCAGCCATTTAATTAATACAATTAGTCTTTAAACTCCGCTTTCTCCCATGATTCCTTTTTAAAATAATGCAGCAATAAAAAAAAGACGCCTGAAAACACACCTGCAAGCAACCAAACCAGCCATTCATATTTTATAGCCAAATAATGCCCGAAGCCAACGACGCTGATAAGCCCTATTAGTATTAAATTTGCAATAAATCTTCCTTCTGTCTTTTTAAGCGGCTGACTGAAGGGATAGCCTGTAACCGTAAATAAACAGATTAAGATTGCTGCAATTCCTCCGACTGCCGTAGATAAGAGAATATCATTGAGTACGGGCAAACCGATAAAAATCAAACCTAAAGATGTAAAAACTAACATAAAAGGCATATAAAACTTAATAAAGGCTGCTTTTAGTACACCAGACATGAGCAATCCGGGTTGTTGTATAGGCGCCACGAAATAAATCCACGCGGCTTTATATTTTTCACTTTGCGTAATGAATTGAAATACAGTCAGCAAAGTGAATAAAGAGAAATAAAGAATAAAGAGATAAGTGTGCTGGTCTAAAATCGTCTGCCAGCGCTCTTCAAAAGACATCGCTCCTTGCCCTTTATTGCGAACGAAGAACATGAAGAAAAAATAGACGGGAACATAAGCCATAGAAGGATAAACTTTGATTTTAAACTCTCGTGTTCTATCCGTAAGCGCCCACACAAATTCAAAACCTCCACTTTCTAATGGGCTACGTGTAACGATTTTTGCTAGCCTGCGGCCAAACGAAGCTTGATGATGTATTATCACTTCTTCTTTGCTTGTATGATCTTCTGTTGGCAGCCCTGATAATATTGCATTAAATCCGGATGAAAATTTGCCTATTATTAACCATAAAGCGATAAAAGGTGTTAATAGCGCAAGGGCTGATAAAGAAAGCGCTAATACAGAGAAATCACCGGCACCTAATTCCTGTAATGCTCCAATCCAAGCACTTGGCGTGAACCATAACCAATAGGTAGAAGCAAAGTCTATTTGCTGCACCATAGCGCTTTCCAAGATGCTGGGCATCGTATAATACAATGCAAATATAAGGATAGAAAAAACAATTTGTAAATAGGCAACAATGTCCTTAAATCGCTTTACCGACAAAAATTTCATGGCTATAAGGTAAAACATATTGACTAGTAAGACACAGAGCACAGTAGCAATGGAAACCTGTAAAACAAAAATCGCTCCCCCGATGGCAGTTTTTGTAAGAAGTGTAAAAATAAAACCCGGGAGGGCTAAACCGAGCGCTTGCTTAAAAACACTTATACCAATGTGAACAATACGCGTAACAGTAAGTGTACGATCATTTACAGGCTTGGGCAATATGATAAAATTGTCTCGACTATCTAGCAGCAACACGGAGAAATCTGCAATCAGAGTGAGGCAAAGCATCGCCATAAACACTCCAAAATAAATCGTATAAGATAGATAAGGCTTATTAACGGAAAACAAGAACAACAGCAGCACACATCCCATAACAGCCAGTAATAAAAAATTTATCCAAGAGCTGTAATTGCTTTCCTTTTTTGGCTTATTACCAAAGGAGGTTAAAGGTCTTCTATCATCCATTAATAGCTTTGTTCTTAAGACAATTTCCAACTGGGTGGTATTTACTCCTAATTTTGTAAACAGAAGATTAAATAATAAAATAAACCGTACAATCAGATTATTCATCATAAAAAATAAGCTGTGGTGATTTCCAAAGTTTAATTTAACCTATTCGAAAGCCGAAATGATCTTAGCGGCATTCCCAGACGTATCAACCTGCCCCGTAAGCTTAGCAAATATGTGCTCCAGTGAATCTGCCTGTTCGCTTTTCAGCTGTTCAAATGACCCATTAGCAACGATTACACCATTATTTATAAGCAAAATCCGATCTGAAACTTTTTCTACGACATCCATCATATGCGAGCAGTAGAAAATTGTTTTCCCTTCTTTTGCCATTAACGATATGAGTTCTTTAACAGTAATAACGGCATTTGCATCCAATCCAGAAAGCGGTTCATCGAGCACTAGAATTTTTGGATTATGGATAATGCCGGAGATAAGCAGTACTTTCTGTTTCATTCCTTTAGAAAACGTATCCATTCGTTTGTGAAGGTATTCGCTTAAATCAAACGCCGTTAACAGCCTGGTTGCACGTACTGTTATAAGCTGCTCATCCATTCCGTAAAGTTTCCCCACAAAGTCAAGGTATTCTAATGGCGTTAATACATCGTACAATTCGGCATTCTCCGGGACATAACCAATTATGGATTTAATTGACAAGGCATCACTTCTTAGGTCTTTTCCATCAACCGACACAGTTCCTTCAAATTCGTCGATCAGGCCGGTTAATATTTTAACTGTTGTTGATTTACCAGCGCCATTGGGGCCAATATAACCTATGATTTCGCCGGGATAAACTTCTAAGTCGACACCTTTTAAAACCTGTTTGTTGCCATAACTTTTATAAAGACCTTTTATACATATGATAGGTTCCTCCTGGTTCATCATTGTCTAAATTGAGTTTAGACAAGCAATATAAGCATAATTATAAAATTAGTTTATATTAATCCCGTCTCCATATTTAAAAAAGGCATTAATAGTGACCGGCAACTTCCCGGAAGCCTTTAATTTACCCATGATCACTTTTGCTAATGCTTCCTGAAAGGTCGTATCATTTTGATAACCTACCACTATACCTTTTGCATTTTCAATTCCCGGAAAAGTTGCGATAGTATAAGGATTCGCGAACACATTGAATATTGTTTTATTAGTAGCAAGTTGACTAATGAATAAATTCACTTCACTGCTATAATTCAATTTGCTTTGGGGCCTTAAGCGTTGATCATGAAGCGCTACAATTATCTGATCATATTTTTCCAATTCGGAAGCAACGCTCGCTATCTCTGTAGCGGTAGCTCTGGCTCCAATCACGAAATTTAAACTATTTTTAAAATAATCACTCAATACATGCTGAAACTTAGTAATACTGTCTACTCCAATACTTACGATCGCTGTTTTTAAGTTTACATCTAAAGAATCTATTGCAGCATCCCCCTTTAACAAGGTAACGGCGGCATCTGCCAATTGCTGATTTAACACCTTTGCAGACTGGTTATTTAGGTCGTGATAAAGATTTTCCACTACAACAGGGTTTAGGTGATCTAAATGAAGCCGGTATTTAGCCGCCAGTATTTTTTTCACCCTGGCGTCCAAATCCCGTTGAGAGATTCTTTTCTTTCTA
>DATMSZ010000219.1:0-36154 GCA_035565175.1 Pseudosphingobacterium sp. | reverse complement strand
GAATTTATTTAACTTTTTTACAGCTATTTATGTGCTACATGTTGTCACAAGCAGCTCCCGACTCCGTTTTAGTTAAAAAAATTGAGTCTATTGCACGAGATGTCAGTCAGCAGTTCGCTCCTGATAAACGAACCGCTGTATTTACTTTGATAAGAGATTCGTTAGAGGGCTTTAAAGTGGAAACAACAAGCAAAAGTGCTGCAGAACACTTTTTAGATCGAATCAAAGACGAAAATTTGACCTTTCCATTGTCAATTCAATTATTGCCCGACACGTCTTTAAATGATCGTATCCTTGGTCTGGTAAATCTTTCTGTCGGAAATATACGTAGCCAACCTAGAAACGCGGCGGAGATGGCCTCTCAGGCTTTATTGGGATGGCAATTAGACATTCTTAAAAAACAAGGAGGATATTATTTGATTCGGACGCCGGATAGTTATATAGGTTGGTTGGATGAGGCTGCAGTAAGTTTAAAAAATAAAATGGATATCGTTGACTGGAATGAGGGTAGGCGATTGATATTTATCGAAGATTATGGCCACGCCTACAGTGAGGCCAATACGCAATCACTGCGTGTGTCAGATCTTGTCCTAGGAAATATACTCAAATGTAAAGGAGAAAAAGAAGGGTTTTACCAAGTAGTATTTCCAGATGGCAGAGAGGGATTTGTTGCCAAGGAACTGATGCAAGAATTTAACAATTGGAAAAGAAATACCGTTGCTTCAGCTGCCTCAGTTATTAAGGTGGCAAAGAGAATGATCGGCGTTCCCTATCTATGGGGTGGTACTTCTATAAAAGGAGTAGATTGTAGCGGATTCACTAAAATAGCTTATTTTATGAATGGCTTGATAATTCCGAGAGATGCTTCCCAGCAAGTACTGGTAGGAGAGCCGGTTGATATTCTTACTAATGATAAACTGGATACAAAAAAAGCGTTAAAGAATCTTCAAACAGGTGATCTGCTTTTTTTTGCTGGCGGCGCACATAGAGAAGCAAATGCACGCGTAACGCATGTTGCACTGTATATCGGTAACGGACAATTTATTCATTCGGCCGGCAAGGTTCGAATTAACAGTATGTTAAATAATGACCCAAATTACGATGATTTCCAGAGCCGAACGGTTGTAGCGGCGAGAAGATACCTTAACAGCATAGGAAGTGTAGGTTTGGAGCTGGTTAACTAACGAATAATAGCAAAACTTAATATACCAACATGATCAATCGAAGGAATTTTTTAAAAACGAGCTCTTTAGCAACTGCCTTATCTTTTGCTCCATACGCATCCTTATTGGCTATTGGAAAAACAACTGAACAACGTTTAGGTAAGTTTATTTTGCGATATAGACCTTACACACTGGAATTAAAGCATGTATTTACTATAGCTGCCGGTTCGCGAAGCATCACACCAGTGGTGTTAACAGAATTGGAGTTCGATGGGATTATAGGGTACGGGGAAGCGTCTATGCCTCCTTACTTGGGGGAGTCACATGAAAGCGTTCTCAGCTTTTTAAAAAAAGTAGATTTAACAACATTTAATGACCCCTTTTTGATTGAAGATATTCTAAAATATGTCGATGGTTTAATGCCGAAAAATACGGCAGCTAAGGCTTCAATAGACATTGCACTGCATGATTTATTAGGAAAAATGATGCAACAACCTTGGTACCGTATTTGGGGATTCAATCCTATTACAACACCCAATACATCTTATACAATTGGTATTGACTCTCCAGATGTCGTGAGGCAAAAGGTGCGCGAAGCGGAACCCTACAAAATTCTCAAGGTAAAATTAGGCCTCGATAGCGATAAAATGATGATCGAAACTATCAGAGAGGTAACCGATAAACCATTGTGTGTTGATGTAAACCAAGGGTGGAAAAAGAAAGAGTTTGCACTTGAAATGGCTCATTGGTTAGCCGATAGAGGAGTGGTTTTCGTGGAACAACCGATGCCTAAAGAACAGATAGATGATAATGCCTGGCTGACCGAAAGAAGTCCGATTCCTACGATCGGAGATGAAGCCGTACAGCGGTTAGATGATGTTAAGAAGGCACACGGTGTTTATAATGGCATTAATATAAAACTTATGAAATGTACCGGAATGCGTGAAGCTCATAAGATGGCCGAATTAGCTAGAGCCTTGGAAATGAAAGTGATGTTGGGTTGTATGACGGAGACCTCCTGTGCTATTTCGGCAGCATCCCAGCTGGCCCCAATTGTTGATTGGGCAGATTTAGATGGCGCTCTTTTAATAGGAAACGATGTGTTTGATGGAATGAAAATAATTGATGGTAAGGTGATTGTTTCGAATAAATCTGGTATTGGAGCTACAAAACGCTCATCGTAATACTATGCAACAACAATTATATACAGTGAATTTTTAAATTATGATCTAAATTTTTCTCAATCTTAACTAAACTATTCAAATGAAACGATTTTTACTAACGACGTGCAGTCTGTTAATATTTTTAACGATTCAGGCACAGTCACAAAGAAGGGTGACGGGGGTGGTTACTGCTACAAAAGACGGAAGTCCTATAGTTGCCAGCATAAAAATCAAAGGAACCAATCAAGGTACCTCCTCTAATAATGAAGGGTTTTATTCTTTAAGCAACATACCAGAAAATGCAGTTCTTATTTTTACATCTGTTGGATATCAAGCCCTTGAACTTCCTGTGGGCAATCAAACGATTATTAATGCTTCCCTTGAATCCAGTGACCAGGCATTGGATGAGGTAATGGTAGTAGCATACGGTACTTCAAAGAAAAGTACATATACAGGTTCTGCCTCGGTAGTTAAACAAAGCGATGTAAATGATATTCCAACAGTTTCTTTTGAAAACGCCTTAGTTGGACGAGTACCAGGTATGCAAGTAACTAATTCCTCGGGCCAGGCTGGCTCTGCTCCAAGTATTCGCATTCGTGGCATTGGTTCAATGAATGCATCGAACGAACCATTATATGTAATTGATGGTGTGCCGGTTGTATCTGGTGATGCTGGGCAAATGGGGGACTACATTTACACCTCAAACAACGTAATGAGTTCGTTAAATCCTTCAGATATCGAAACCATTACTGTATTAAAAGATGCAGCAGCGTCATCTTTATATGGTTCTAGGGCTGCAAATGGAGTCATTCTCATTACCACAAAAAAGGGAAAAGAAGGTAAACCTGTTATAAATCTAAGGTCGTCTATCGGTATAACTCCATCTTGGGCAACCGATAATTACGAAGCTGCTGGCGTGCAAGAACAAGTGAACATGTTATATCAGGTGTTTCATGATTACCGCACCTCCAATGGAAGAGATGAGTCGTTCGCGAATGCAGATGCACTTAGTAAATTAAATACGCGGTTCAACAAGCATGGTTATTACTTTGAAACAAACGGTACCGGTCTGTACGAAAATGTGAACATTAAAGGAATGACCGATGGTATTGTAAACAGAGAGGGTACATACTTTAATTGGGACAAGGCCCTTTTTAGAACAGGTGTTTATCAAACCAATGATTTGTCTGTAAGTGGGGGAGATGACAAAACAAAATATTATTCCTCGCTTTCATATACTAAAGATCAAAGCAGAATAAAGGTGAACGATTATGACCGTATAGCCGGACGGGTTAACCTATCGCAAAAAATTGGGAAGCATATTGAGTTTATGTCTAACGTCAATGTATCAAATAATAGTCAAAAAGGTTTTAATGATACAAGGAGTACTGGCTCTAATTATTTCCTTCAATCGCGAAATTTACTTTGGCCATTATACTGGCCTACCGACTATAAAACGGGAGAGCCGTGGACTGATCGCTTTGGTAGCTATGCCTATAATGCCGAATATTATAATAATGAATGGGAGAACAAATCCAAAACATTGAGGGTGTCTGCTAATGAAACATTAACTATTAATATCCTTCCGGAATTAACTATTAAGTCGGTATTTTCATTCGATAATGCAGAAATTAAAGATCATCTTTATTATAGCGCAAACCATTTTAACGGCTCCACAACGAATGGTTCCGTAACAGAAATGAGTACCAATATTAGGAAAATAGTATCTTCTAATACAGCAAATTACAACAAAGAGTTTGGTCTGCACGGGCTAAGTTTGTTAGCGGGTTTCGAGGCAGAAAAAAATCAAACGAATTTTCAACGGTCGACAGGGACAGATCTTCCTTCGAGCGCTTTGCATACGGTGGCAACTGCTGGCGTATTGGATGCGAGCGCTTATAGTTGGGGCTATAATATGTTATCTGTATTATCACGTGGAGAGTACAATTATGCACAGAGATATTATGCTTCGGCATCGTATCGTCGTGATGGTTCTTCTCGTTTAGGACCAGATACTCGTTGGGGAAATTTTTGGTCTGTCGCTGGTTCTTGGCGTATTAATCAAGAAAATTTTATGAAAGAGCTAGACTATATAAGCAATCTACGTTTGAGGGCCTCATATGGTGTAAACGGTACGCTGCCAATAGCAGATTATGGCTGGATGTCCCTAACAACATATCCCGGTAATAATTATATGGGATCGCCGGGTGGTGTGATCAGTACAATTGCCGATAAGAATTTGACATGGGAGACCAGTTATACAACAAACTTGGCTTTGGAATTTGGGTTTTTTGACAATCGATTAAATGGTACGGTAGAATACTTTAACCGCGATTCCAAAAATCTATTACAAGACGTTCCGATTTCTACGGTCACAGGTATTAGTTCAACTCTGAAGAATGTGGGTGAGATTAATAATAGGGGGTTTGAAATAGATTTAGGTTATGATATTGTTCGATCTGATAAATGGCGGTGGACCGCAAATGTGAATGCCTCCTTTATCAAATCGAAAGTAACGAAACTTTATAAAAATGAAGGGGATGTGAATGGACGAGATATTATATGGTATGACCCTACTGGAGGAGCAGGTGATGATGCGAAGTACACAGGGGTAGGCGATGCAAGGGCGCAATTTATTTATAGAGAAGGTGAATCCGTATTAAGTTTTTATGGTTATGAGTGGGGGGGTGTAAATCCTGAAAATGGGAAAAATGTGTGGTATGTAAACGACCCTGAAAATGCAAATGCAGGTGATTTTATCTACAACGGGAGAGGTGCAACGAACGATTGGTCGAAAGCAAATTATAAAATTTTAGGTTCAGCGTTGCCTACGGTATATGGTGGTTTTAATACTGATGTGGAATATAAAGGAATATCCCTCGGATTTAATTTTATCTATAAATTAGGTGGTTATCTTTATGACGGAGCATTTAAGGATGTCGCGGATGACGGATATTATTGGGAACGAATTCGATCCGAATACTACTACGACAATATGTGGACGGCTTCTAACACAGGTGGCAGCTTGCCAAAGTTGGACGGCAACGATCTAACGGATCCACAACAGTATAGTAGTCGCCAGATGCACAGCGCAAGTTTCCTGCGGTTAAAAAATATTAATTTGGCATATAAGATCCCTAGTAAAGTAACCCAAAAAATAGGGGTTTCCAGTGCAAGAGTTTATTTCAACGGAACAAATCTCTTAACGTTTTCTAAGTATAAGATTGCAGATCCGGAAGTTAACCAATATGGCACCAGGGGCTGGGAAACTCCAATTGGGAAAATTTATACATTCGGTGTTGAGTTTAGTTTTTAACGATTAAAGATTTCGATACAATGAAAACATTATATAAATTATCGATGGTTCTACTAATTTTTACATGCGCTGCCTGTAAGGATTTTTTAGACGTAGAACCTACTGATTCCAGAGATTCAGAAACGGCCATAAAAACTGCGTCGGACGCGAAAGCCATGATGAATGGATTATTACGTAAGATGACAAGTTCCGATTATTACGGCAGAAACTTTATTATGTATGGCGATGCAAAGGGTGGAGACTTAACTATTTCTTCACAAGGCAGGGGACTGGATGCATTGTATACATTCAACCATTCCGTTTCTTCTAATGATTATGCTGGTTTTTGGGAGCAAATGTATGATGGCATTCTTCAAGTAAATAACTTGTTAAAAAATATTGCAAAACTAGAAAATGAAGGTACTTCAGAAGACTTTAGTAATTATAAAGGGCAGGCTCTAACGGCGAGAGCGTTCATGTACTTCGACTTAGTACGTTTATACGGCAAAGCTTATACTGATAATAAGGCTTCATTTGGCGTTCCTAATATCACCACTACATTGGATGCCTCTGCGCAGCCGGTCAGAGCAACCGTTGAAGAAAATTACAATCAGATTATCAGCGATCTTAACGAAGCATCTCCTTTGTTATCAAAAGATAAATCTAATGGTGTTATTAATTATTATGCAAATAAGGCCATGCAGGCGCGAGTATACTTATATATGGAGAAGTATGCGGAAGCTTTAAGTGCTGCTGAAGAAATAATCAATAGTAACGTGTATTCTTTATATTCAAATGATCAATGGGTTGGCTCTTGGAAATCTCAGTTCGGGTCTGAGTCTATTTTTGAGCTTGGCATACTTCCAAATGAAGCTGATTTAGGCACCGCTTCATTAGGTTTTTATTTACGACGGTTAGGGCACGGCTCCTCTAGTGCTATGGGTTGGTTCATGGCGAGCGATTACTTTCTTACTCGCTTAGGGCAAGATGCAGATGATGTAAGATGGGGAGTAATGAGCTATGACGAAACATCCGAAACACGTTTAGGGTCTTGTTATAAATACAGTGGTAGCACGGCGTTGGAAGGTGATGGGAAATCCACTGCAACGGCAGTAAACATAAAGATAATACGCTTATCTGAAATTTATCTGATAGCTGCTGAGGCGGCTCTGTATGCTGATAAGACTGTAGCGGCAAATTATCTCAATGCAATTCGTAAGCGTTCACCAAACTTAACTTTAGCAACTGCATCTACAGTCACATTGGATATGATCCTTGACGAGCGCAGCAAAGAACTATTTGGGGAGGGGCATCGCTTTTTTGATATGATCCGTCTGAATAAAACGATCACCTTCAATGATGATTTTGGAGGAATAACTGTTGCCCATAGGGAAAAATCAATTAATAGAAGCTTTTTCAAGACGCTCTTGCCTATTTCACAAACAGAAGTTAATGCAAACCCCGAAATTGCTAAACAGCAAAATCCTGGGTATTAAAATGCTCTTTATTTAATTAGTTCTATAGAAAAATGGGTGTTGATTGTCGGTAACACCCATTTTCTTTGACTTATTTGAACCTACTAAAAGCTTACTGAACGTAGTTTTTAAACTCTTCTTCGGGCTCCTTTGATAGATCGATTAAATAACCGTTAATAATTGCATACATAGGTTTGTCTTCTTTCGCTAAAAAGAAATTAGCTTGGCTACCTAATGTCGGACTATTGCCGTATAGTGTACCCGTACTGCTTAATAAAATGGGTAAATTATAGTGCTTGTTCTCTGCAACATTTCTCAATTTTATCGCCAAATATCCTTGACGCAATAAATCTAATGTTTTTCGTGGTGTTAATTCTTTTATGTAATTTATTGGGGTAGGATATACTTTTCCCTTCATAAAGGTCAAACCTTTTGCATCCAACTCCTGGTAGCCATAACTGTCCTTAAGGTCACCGACGTCATCAATCCTGCCTCTAGTGTAAAAAATACTGTCGGGAGCTGTAACTTCATCGCGTTTAATGGCGATATCTACTTGATAGAAAATGGAATCTCTTTCCGCTTTTATGTTTTTGATCAATAAATCTGAAAGCTTAGACGAATTTTCAGGAATATTTTCGTAATCGGCTTGATTATATTGTTCATAGCTTTCTTGCGCAATTTCTATCAAAGCATTCAATATGATCATGAAGTTAAGTTTCCTAATATATTGTTTTTCAGAATCTCCTTTGTATCCTCCTGATTCGATGAGAACCGTGCTTGCACCCCACTTTTGAAAATTATCTCCGAACCCCCTGGGCTCATGCGTGTCGTCATATTTAGCTACACCATCGGGTATATACTGCTGCAAAAGTTTATTCATGCCTACAATAAGTTGCATCGCACGGCCTCTTACCTTATTGATATCTTTTTCATGATTGTAAGCGGGAGCTAAAAATGAAATAGTCGCTGGATTACCAGTGCCGGGAACATTATAATAAATATGTTGGTCGTGTAAATTAAAACCGAAGGCAGGTTTATTTGCGTCGGCCGCCTTCTTTAGTATGCTGGCCTCCGGACTAGCTGTTGCACGGGCATCCCTGTTAAGATCAATGTCAAGGGCATTTCTTCGATTAAAGATCTCGGCACCGTCAGGATTAATCATTGGAAGGAAAAATAACGTTGTTTTCCCTGCTAACAGGTTTCGAATGGAGTCGTATCCATCGTTATGCCCTTCCAAGAAATTGAAAATGTCAAAAAGGGCCATCGTTGCAGTACTTTCGTTACCATGCATTTGAGACCATAACATTATCCGTTTTTCTCCTTCCCCATATTGCAGCTGGTAAAGCGGCCGTTTTTGCACTGAAAGGCCCAAATTAGTTACCTTAAAAATAGATTCATTTTTCCGCTTTAAAATCAACGGTTCTATAGTTGCATGCTTAAATCTGCGATGCGTGAGATTAGACTCTTTATAGCGTTCAAAAGCTTTGGCAAGCATAGTGGTATCTGGTGTGTAAATGTTTTGGTTATTGAAATTATGTTGACTTTCTTGGCAAGAGGCCATGATTGTAAGTAATAGCAAACCTAATTTTAGTTTTTTCATCTGTAAATAATTTTAATCCATCGGTCAGATGGAGCTTACCATGTTTAAAATTTACGTTGCCCGGCGGATAAACATGGACGGTTCATAAGTCATGACATTATAAAGTACCTAAGAATCAATATTGACAATATAGCATTAATACAATTTACGTTGAGAATCAAGTCATATTTTTTCCCTACTTTAATTGGTGTCTTGCAATTAAATGCATGCGTTAAGTTATTAGCTAAATATTTTTCCATCTACGGAGAAAATGCCTTTGCCTGCATCCATCGTTACTTGCGCACCAACAGGAAGAATAAACTGTTCTCGAATATGGCCAATTAATGCTCCTTGATAAGCAGGTATATCCAATGGTTTTATATAATCGCCTAAAATTTCATCTAGTGTCAAAGAACCGTAACCTCCATCTGGAGAGCAATCTGTGCATTTTCCAAAAATGAACCCTTTTATTTTTTGGAGGGTTCCATTTAATTTTAATTGACAGAGCATTCGTTCAACACGGTAAGGTTCTTCCGAAACATCTTCCAGAAATAAAATACTATCACTGAAGTCAGGATAGTAAGATGAACCAGAAATTGTTGTCAATACAGTTAAATTTCCGCCCAATAACTTTCCCTTGGCAATACCAGGACGGATGGTCTGAATTCTGTTTTGTCGTGGAATTAGATCATCTCCTTTATCTAATGGATTTTCATATACAGGGGGTAGCCCATTAAAAAACAAAGATTCAAATTGATTAGCAACAAAAGATGGCCAAGAACTTGTTCCTACAGGTCCATGAAAAGTTATTAACCCGGTCTTACTTTGTATAGCCGCATGCAAAGCCGTGATATCGCTATAACCCAAAAATATTTTTGGATTACGTTTAATAAGTTTGTAATCAATTTTATCCAGCAATCGAGCCGCTCCAGAACCGCCTCGCATACAAACAATGGCTTTTACTTGCTTATCTCTAAACATATCATGTAAATCATCCAGTTTACCCTTATCGTTTCCTGCCAGATGGCCCAACCTTTCATGTGCATGTTTTCCCCACTTGACGTTAAATCCTAAGGCCTCGAAAGTCTCTTGCGCCAGCATAAATGGTAACTCGCCATCAATTGCTGAAGATGGACAAATTATGCCAACAGTATCACCTCTTTTTAATTTATCCGGATAGATTGGTTTGATAAGATGTTGATCATCACGCTTTTCACCTCTTACAAAAGATGGCATAGCCAAGCATGCTAATCCGCCTCCCAGGTTATGTAGAAAAGTTTTTTTATCCATTGTTTTCGTTATTCTTCACTTTTGTGTTTGTTCATAACCCGAGTAATAAGTTAATAGAGATTATGACTCTCTACAGTAGGCTTCTATAAATGAAACAGCATAAATAAATCGTCACGATAACAGGTGCTAATTAGCTGATTCTAATTAATTTCGATTAAATAACAAGCGTTTTCCAGGTTCATTGTCTATAAATTTTCCATTCTCGAAAGCCAAATTTCCCGAAACAATGGTATGCGTAATAGACGAACGGAACGTATGTCCCTCAAATGGAGACCATCCGCATTTTGATACGATATTGGAACGACTAACCGTATACGGTTTATTCAAATCAACTAATACTAAGTCGGCATAAAAGCCTTCACGAACAAATCCTCGGTTTTCAACTTGAAAACAAATAGCGGTATTGTGAGCTGTTTTTTCGGCAATTTGCTCTAATGTAATCTTGCCTTCATGATACATGTCTAATAATGCCTGTAAAGCATGTTGAACAAGAGGTCCGCCAGAAGGAGCTTCGGCGTATGGCCTCGATTTTTCTTCCAGCGTATGTGGAGCATGATCTGTGGCGATGACGTCTATTTTTCCATCCAATACAGCCTGCAAAATACTATCTTTATCTTCTTTGGTTTTTACTGCAGGGTTCCATTTTATAAAATTTCCTTTTTCTTTATAGTCACTATCACTGAACCATAAGTGATGTATGCAGGCTTCAGCCGTTATCTTCTTATTTTTTAAGGATATATCATTTCTGAAAAGATTTGTTTCTTTAGCGGTAGATATATGTAGGATGTGCAATCTAGTTCCATATTTTTCTGCCAACGCAACCGCGTGTGAGGAAGATTTATAACAAGCCTCTGCCGAACGTATTAATGGATGCATGTCAGGTGTTAACTTATCTCCATATTGATTTTTATATTTAGTTAAGTTCTCTCTTATTGTCTTCTCGTCTTCACAGTGTGTGGCTATTAAGGTAGGTGCATTTTTGAAAATATTCTCTAATGTTTGTTCGCTGTCTACCAGCATATTGCCTGTTGATGAGCCCATAAATACTTTGATTCCACACACATTTGCTGGATTAGTTTTTAAGACTTCTTCTAGGTTATCGTTAGCTGCTCCCATAAAGAACGAATAGTTAGCTAAAGAATTTTTAGAGGCTATAGCATATTTGTCTTCCAAAAGATCTTGCGTGAGGGTGTTTGGCAGCGTATTGGGCATCTCCATAAAACTAGTTGTACCTCCGGCAACTGCCGCACGGCTTTCATGCCAGATGTCGGCCTTATGAGTTAGGCCCGGCTCCCGGAAATGAACCTGATCGTCAATTAAACCAGGAAAGAGGTGAAGACCTTCGGCATTTATTATAATATCCGCTGGATGATTAATCTCATTAGAGATCATTTCAATAATTCCATGATTAAGATAAAGATCTGCGGTGGAAATAGTTCCCTCGTTGACGATAGTTGCTGATTTTATTAAGATAGATGGCATATAAAAAGAATGTTCAGTAATAATTAAGTCAAACTTAGATAAAATTGCTTTTATAAACAATTTTGTAAGATAGATACAGCCCTTATTTTAGCGGTTACGAACGCTGTTTTTCTTGTGTTTTACAGAAGTAAGTAGAAGGAATGTGAGCGATAATCCGATCAATTCCCTATCTTTGTTGGCTATGCATAAATCCTTTGATGACTTTAAGTTTAATAAGCAAATATTGAGTGCAATAGCCGATGCCGGTTATACCGAACCTACACCTATACAGGTAAAGGCAATCACACCTATATTAGCGGGACAAGATGTAATGGGAATTGCACAAACAGGGACGGGTAAAACGGCAGCCTATGTATTGCCCATTTTGATGAAGCTTAAATATGCTCAAGGTAATGATGCTCGAGCATTGATCATATCTCCCACACGTGAGCTGGCAATGCAGATTGAAGAGAACATCCGTTTGTTCGCACGGTATACTGATTTAAGAACTGTTGTTTTATATGGGGGCTTAGGGCCAAAAACACAAATAGAAGAACTAAAAAAGGGAGTTGATATTTTAGTGGCAACTCCGGGCAGGTTTTTAGACCTTTACTTGGAACAGCATATAAGTACTAAACAGCTTAAGTTTTTGGTGCTAGATGAGGCGGATAAAATGATGGATATGGGCTTCATCGGAAAAATACACCGTATCTTGGAGGTTGTGCCACGTAAAAGGCAGAATCTGTTATTTTCTGCTACGATGAGCGAGTTGGTACATAAAATCGCGGGTGATTTTCTAGCCTTCCCAACCATTGTGGAGGTAGCTCCGCAAGCAACACCCGCAAATACCGTAACACAGCAGCTGTACCTGGTGCCAAATATGAAGACGAAAATCAATCTTTTACAATACTTATTGAAGGATGACAAAGATTTTCATAGGCTTATTATTTTCTGTAAAACGAAAACAACAGCTGATAATATTTACCATTTTCTATGCAGAAAGTATGGAGAAAATGAAGTGCGTGTTATCCATGCCAATAAAGGACAGAATACCCGCATTAATTCTATTAATGCTTTTAAAGAAGGCACAATAAGAATATTAGTAGCAACAGACGTAGCTTCCAGAGGTTTAGATGTAAGTGATGTGAGTCACGTTATTAATTTTGATATTCCAATCATAATAGAAGATTACGTACACCGTATTGGAAGAACGGGCCGTGCATATAAATTAGGAGTGGCGATAAGTTTCTGTAATGCTGCAGAGCAGTACTATATTAATAAAATTGAGAAACTGATTAGGCAACAAATACCGGTGTTAGAGATACCTGATCAGGTGGCCGTAGAAGAGACAAGTTATGACGAAGGACAGGCTATCGCAAAAGAAATTGATTTACAAAAACGAAAAGAGAACCCCGATTTTAAAGGGGCTTTCCATGAAAAAAAGATGGCTAACTTAAAAACGAACACAAGTAGAGCAAAAAAAGAGAACACAAAAAAATATAACACCAAAACTAAACGCTTTCGATGAGGATAATGCGAGTAACGCCGCTTAACATTGGATGTGCCTTATTATTGGCCTGGATAATGTGGGAGGTACTTTCCAATTCCCTAAATTGGAAGACAACTGTGTTGAGCGTTATACTTTTACTTGTGTTAGTGATTACCGATCAGTTTTTTCGGTTTTTCTTTAAAACTATTAAACGTATCTGGTTAGTTGAATTGGGTTTTGTTTTATTTACACTATTGGTGATTTGGATTATTAGATAATAGTTGCGTATAAAGTAGCCAACTATTTTAATGAAAAAGAAATAAAATAATATAAAGTGAGAAAAGCAGAAATTAAATTAACGATTGAGTTAGACGATGCCAATATACCTGAGAATATTACTTGGGAATCAACGGAAGGAGAAAATAAAGAGGCGTTGCCCTCTAAGGCTATGTATTTAGCTCTATGGGACCATCACTATAAGAATGCCTTACGCATAGATTTATGGACAAAGGATATGCCCCTAGATGAGATGAAGCGTTTTTTTTACGAGACATTACAAACGATGGGGGATTCTTTTTTAAGAGCAGCAGGTAGTGACCCAATCGCGCAAGCAGTAATCGGAGATTTACGCGATTATTGCGCCCATTTTGCCGAAAAAATGGAAGTGACACAACCACAGAAATAATAACTCCCCGATATTAAGCAATGAACTTCCTTTATCAGAAGTTCATTGTTTCTTGTTCTCTACAAATTATCCCTTCTTCTCTACAGTTTATAATTATCTAGCTGGTAAACTAGATCTTTTATTTTTCTTATTTAATTATGTAATCTTTCTTTTTGAAAAAATGCCCTCTGTTGTAACGAAGGTGTGTTTTTTCTTCTTTTGTATATGTAAATATTACAATAAATAGGGGGTGTTGAGATTATCACAAACCAAAAGTGGTTAAACTCTTGTTGTAAATTAACAATGTTATCGTTTTTTTCAAACCTCTAATTATGGTGAATAAATTTATATCAAGTCCGATGCGATCGTTTAATTATGTTGGGATATCTGTTGTATGTTTGTTATCTGCAATCTTATCATGCACTTCTTCATCATATGCCCAAGAAGTTCCTAAACCACCTATTGAGGTGCCTAAAGATGCACCCGCAGACACAACAAATACTTCCAAGAAGGATACCATTACAGGCGTTGTATCTGATGAGAAGGGGAGTGCCCTGCCTGGCGTATCTGTAATGGTAAAAGGTAAACCTAACACGGGTACTACTACTGATGCGAATGGTCGATACAAAGCAACTGTTGATGCAAGAACGGTGCTGGTGTTTTCCTATACCGGCTATGGCAGTCGTGAAGAGCGCGTAGGAGGGAGAACGAAGTTAGATGTATCGCTTCAAGCGGCGCAAGAGAACTTAGAAGAAGTTGTTGTGATCGGTTATGGCAGCGTAAAGAAACGGGATTTAACTGGATCGGTGGCGCAAGTGAAGGCGGCCGAAATCAATGCGTTTCCTACCAGCAACGCTATACAGTCCTTATCAGGTAGAGCGTCGGGTGTACAAGTATCGCAAGCTTCCGGTGCACCAGGCCCAGCAATGTCTGTACGTATTCGTGGTGCCAACTCAATTTTGGGAAGCAATGAACCGCTGTATGTAGTGGATGGATTTCCACTTTCTGGTAGTAACCCCACGATACTCAATAATGCCGACATTGAAAGTATGGAAATACTGAAAGATGCTTCAGCTACGGCTATTTATGGCTCACGGGGAGCGAATGGTGTCGTTATCATTACTACAAAACAGGGCGGTGTTGAGGGTACCGGTAATGAAACACAGGTTGAGTTTGAAGCAAACTATGGCGTGCAGCAGTTACGGAAGAAACTCGACTTATTGAGCGGTCCGGAATATGCGACCTTTTATAATCTGCGTGCTGCAAACGACGGATTTGATCCCTATTTTACGGAAGATCAGATTAACAATATGCCGAACGTTGATTGGCAAGATTTTGTTTTCCGCAGTGCACCGATAAAAAACACGTCACTTAACATTAGTGGGGGTAATGAAAAAACACAATTCTCTCTAGGTGGGAGTGTGTTGGATCAAGATGGTATTATACAAGGAAGTGATTATAGTCGTTATTCCTTTCGTTCTAATATACAACACCAAATTAGCGATAAATTAACTATTGATGCAAATGCCACCTTAAGTAGGCTGATCACTGGAAGAAAAGACAGCAATGGTGGTGCACGCGGGAACTCTTTGATTTCTGCATTAATTGGAGCCCCACCTACTTTAAGTCCTTATAATGATGATGGATCTTATCGAATGCTTTCATCAGCTTACCCATTCGTTTCTCCAGACATCATGAATCCGTTAAACTGGATTAACGAAGAAAAGAATCAAACGCAAGCCAACTTAATTTTGGCAAATGCGGCATTAACTTATCGTCCTATTCAGGATTTGAGTATTAAATTACTTGCTGGTATAGAAAACCGCGATGACAGGGTCAATCAATATCAAAGCAATAAGTTTCAAAACTCTACAGGAATGGCTAGCGTAACATCCAATAATGAGCAAAGTATGCTCGTAGAAGCCACCGCTAATTACAATAAGATTTGGAACGAAAAACACAATTTTTCGATACTCGCCGGTACAACATACCAAAACTTTTCAAATAGCTTAGTGATGGGAAGCGGCCAAGGCTTCATCAGCAACATAAGCGAATGGAATGACTTAGGAGGTGCGAAAGTTCCCTTGGCACCGGGCTCAGCCTACAATAAATCCGTGTTGGTATCTTATCTAACAAGAGTTAATTATACACTTGACGAAAAATATCTATTTACAGCAAGTTTCAGAGCTGACGGCTCTTCCCGTTACCAAGATGGATATCGTTGGGGCTATTTCCCTTCCGGTGCATTTGCATGGCGTATGTCTAATGAAGACTTTCTGAAAGACAGTAAATGGATCTCCGATCTTAAGCTTCGTGTAAGCTGGGGAAAAACAGGGACGCAGATAGAAGACTTTTATGCTACTTATAATCCCTTGTTGTCAGGATACACTGTTTTTGGAAAAGATCTTTATTTGGGATTTGCACCGGGCACCGTTTTACCTGCGAATTTGAAATGGGAAACAACCGAGCAGTTGGATGCAGGTGTAGATTTTGGAATTCTTGATAATCGTTTTGTGTTTACTGCTGACTATTATAGAAAAGACACGAAAGACCTATTGAACTCTGTACCACTTCCTACTTCAATGGGTTATGTAAGCACTATTCAGAATGTAGGGCAGATTCGTAACAGCGGAATTGAGTTAGGTGTGAATGCAAATATTTTTAAAGGAGATTTCAAATGGGACGTTACCGGAAACATCGCGTTCAATAAAAGTAAGGTGATCAAACTGTACGATGGAAAAGATATTCTTGGAGACGAATTAAGAATTAACGTAGTGAACGATTCTAGAACCATATTACGCGAAGGATTGCAGAGGGGCGTGTTTTATGGATATGTTGAAGATGGGTACGACGAAGAAGGCAAAATCGCATATAAGGATTTAAATAATGATGGAACCATTAATAATCAAGACCGTACTGTCATTGGAAATCCTAATCCTGATTTTATTTACGGCTTAAACTCTACTATGTCTTATAAGAATTTTGATTTTACTTTCTTTTTTCAGGGTAGCGTAGGAAACGATTTGTTTAATGCCAGTGCTATTGGAAGCAGTATCGATTATTCTTCTGGATTGAATATGGTCAAGGATGTATTGTATGATCATTGGACACCTGAAAATCCAAACGCAAAATATCCGAAAATTAGCAATACTGTTAATGCAAATATTTCTGACAGATGGATTGAAGATGGTTCTTTTCTCCGTCTGAGAAATGTACAATTGGCTTATAACTTACCTGTAGATAAACTAAATATTTCTTGGTTAAAACGTTTACAGGTATATGCAAGCGGGCAGAATTTATTAACGGTCACGGATTATTCTTGGTGGGATCCGGAAGTGCCATCAAGTGGCTCTGATTATTTGAGCTACCCAGTTGCAAAAACATATACGTTTGGTATAAAGGCTGGTTTCTAACATCATTAAAAATTTGATCCTAATAACATGATACATATGCAGTTGATAAAATATATGAAATTTTCCAGAGTAAGAATTAGTGTGGTGCTTTTATGCGCACTCGGAATGGCGAGCGCGTGTAAAAAAACGTTAGATGAAGAACCAAAATTAATCTTAGAGGAAACTTTTTACAATACGCCGGAAGAAGCAGAAGCAGGTGTTAATGCCATTTTTCCACCTTTGCGTTTAGGGGCGCAAGGTATTGCGTCTTATAATGCTACACTAGAATGCCACACCGATTATGCTTATGGCCGCGGGAGTTGGGCACAATTTAACGATTTTGCGGGCTTGGATGCCGTTAATACAAATAGGGTAGCCGATTTTTGGCAGTCCTTTTACCTCGCCATTCGTAATGCGAATTTAGTAATAAAGAATGTGCCAAATGGTGATGCCATTGGCGAAGAAGATATTAAACGCTATGTGGCCGAAGCAAAGTTTATGCGCGCATTCTGCTATTTTCATCTTGTACGTGATTGGGGAGGGATACCTCTGCGGACAGATGTAAACATGGAAGAACAAAATGTTGCGAGAAGTACGGTTGAAGAGGTCTATGCGCTTATTGAAGCCGATCTATTGGAAGCTGAGGCAAATTTACCTGATAACAATACGGCTCAGCCCGGTCGGCCAACCACTTGGATGGCCAAAACATTATTAAGCGACGTATTGCTAACTACGCAAAAGTATCAAGAAGCGCGCGACAAAGCGCAAGAAGTAATCAGCTCCAACCTATTTTCACTCACTCCCATCCAATCCGTGGATGACTTCGAGACAATATTTGGTGTTGGTGCAGCAACCAGAGAAGAAATTTTCCATTTTAAATACAGTAGAGAAGATCAGGGGAATTATTATCCGTTTATTATTAATCACCCCTCTACAGGCTATTTAGGTGATATGGGTGCTTATGCGCAATATGGTGATAGCACTAGCGTGTTTTACAAAGGTTGGAACGACGGAGATTTGCGCAAAGCCCTTTGGTACCCACTTGAATTTGGATTGGGAAAAAATACGCTGCTACAAAAGAAATTTATTGATCCGGGCGCTGTAAATCAGTATGGTGCGATTAATGATTTTCCATTATATCGCTATCCAGAAGTATTACTTATTTTTGCCGAGGCCGATGCTCGGGTAAATGGTGTAACACCAGACGCGTTGGAAGCAGTGAATAAAGTGAAAAGACGTTCTTATGGATTAGCGATTGATGCTGCTTCAGCTATTGATTACCAAGCTGCTTCTTTATCTCCGGAATCCTTCGTTGATGCTATTTTACAAGAGAAGGCCTACGAATTTCAATTTGAAGGCAAACGTTGGTTTGATTTGAAACGTACAGGCAAAGCTGCCCAAATCTTATTGGAAAATAAAGGAATCACCATTGCAGAGAAACACTACCTATGGCCAATACCATTATCAGAGTTAAATTATAACCAAGCAATTGACCAAAATAATCCTGGGTATTAGTCCCTCACAAAACCGTTTTAGATAAAGTCTCAAATTAGAAGAAGGACGTATAGTACCTTTGTTTAAGCGTACGATTCTGTTAAACGAAGGTACTATGACATATCAGGTAAATCAGTAATATGTGATTGAATAAATTGTTTTACAGCAAGTTGTCATAAAATTGTAAATAAAAACTAATTTATCTAAGTTTGATGAGCCAAAAAAACCTTAATTTGGCTCATATTTATAGATGAGGTTGTTTTGATATGCAAGGAAAAAAGACAATAGCAGTAATAGGAGGGGGTAGCTGGGCAACAGCAATAGTTAAAATGCTGAGCGACAATGAGCAGGATAAGAATATATACTGGTGGATGCGAAACAAAGAGGCAATAGCCTATATAAGGGCCTATCACCACAACCCGAACTATCTAAGCGCTATTGAGATTAAAATTTTACCGGAACAGGTAACAGATGACTTACATCAAGTAATTAATGTAGCAGATTTAATTGTATTAAGTGTGCCTGCAGCATTTTTAGTTGGTTCTCTTCAAGGTATAAAGTCAGCACAGCTAACGAACAAATATATTATCAGTGCCATAAAAGGTATTGTTCCGGAAGAAAACCAGATCGTAGGCGACTATCTCCAATCAGCATTTAATATTCCGATTGATCAAATAGCGGTCATTAGCGGCCCCTGTCATGCTGAAGAAGTATCGTTAGAAAAATTATCCTATTTAACCATCGCTTCTGCTTCAATAAGTACGGCTGAAATGTTTTCCAACTATTTGAACACACGCTATATTAAAACAATTCTTTCTGATGACATTTACGGAACGGAGTACGGTGCCGTCCTGAAAAATATCTACGCAGTTGCTAGTGGTATTTGTCATGGCGTTGGCTATGGTGATAATTTTCAGGCTGTATTGATTTCTAATGCTATTCGTGAAATGGCGAGATTTTTGGCAAGTGTACATCCTATAGGAAGAGACATTAATGAATCCGCTTATCTTGGCGATTTGTTGGTTACTGCATATTCTCAGTTCAGTAGAAATCGAACATTTGGAAATATGATTGGAAAAGGGTATACTGTGCGTTCGGCACAGCTCGAAATGAATATGATTGCAGAAGGTTATTACGCTTCGAAATGTATTCATCAAATAAACAAGGCCTATCAAGTAGATATGCCTATTTGTAGAGCCGTTTATGCCGTTTTATATGAAAGGCATTCTCCACATATAGAAATGAAATTACTAGCAGACCAGTTAACCTAATTATTAACTTATTACGATAATTTTATGAATCGAAAATTACTGTATTTAATTCGTGCAAACAGATTAAGCTGTTTACTGTTGCTGTTAATCTTATCGTTTTCCAGCAGTTATGCACAGACATCGCCGCTTTACAAAAACGGCATGGTTGTCACCGCACACCCAGTCGCTTCTCAAGTTGGCATAGATATCTTAAAAAAAGGAGGGAATGCCGTTGATGCTGCAATAGCGGTACAATTTACCTTAGCAGTAGTTTATCCAAATGCTGGTAATATTGGAGGAGGTGGTTTCATGGTTTACAGATCATCTAAAAACGAAGTGGCTGCTCTGGATTTTCGAGAAACTGCTCCAGGTAGAGCTACGAGAGACATGTATCTAGACGAATCTGGAAATCCAATTGAAAGACTTAGTTTGGATGGCCAACTTTCAGTTGGGACGCCAGGCACGGTAGATGGAATGGTCCGTGCACATCAGAAATATGCTAAATTGACATGGAAAGAGTTGCTTCAACCAGCAATCGATTTAGCACGAAAAGGTTTTCCTATTACAGCGATGCAGGCAGAGGAGTTAAATAGCAGGAAAGAAACATTTCAGCGTTTTAACCCTATGGGTACGGCGTTGATAAAGAAAAATGGTGAGTGGAAGGAGGGAGATATTTTACAACAAAAGGAACTAGCGCGAACACTTTCGTTAATAAAAGAAAGGGGGCGGGCTGGATTTTATGAAGGACGGACAGCGCATCTCATCCTAGAAGAGATGAATCGGGGGAATGGCATCATAACGTATCAGGATTTAAAGAATTATCAGGCCAAATGGCGAAAGCCAATTGTTGGTAGCTATAGAGGATATGAAGTGATCTCTATGCCACCTTCATCGAGTGGTGGTATCGCACTAATATCTTTGTTGAAGGCAGTTGAGCCATACCCATTATCTCGATGGGGATTTCAAAGGGATTCAACCATTCAGTTAATTGTAGAAGCAGAACGACGGATTTATGCAGACAGGTCGGAGCATTTAGGCGATGCAGATTTTTATCAGGTACCGCTTCGAGGGTTATTAGAACCGAGCTATTTACTAAACCGTATGAAAGATATTGACTTCAATAAAGCTACACCGAGTAGCGATGTTAAGGCGGGCAAACCGAATGTCTATGAAAGTGAACAGACTACCCATTTCTCGATTGTTGATAAGGATGGAAATGCTGTAGCAATTACCACAACGCTTAATAATTCTTATGGCTCTCAAGTGGTAGTGAAAGGTGCTGGATTCTTGCTTAATGACGAAATGGATGATTTTTCTATAAAACCGGGTGTACCCAATCTTTACGGATTGCTAGGAGGCAAAGCCAATGCAATTGAGCCGGGGAAGAGAATGTTAAGTGCCATGAGCCCCACTATCGTAACTAAAAACAATGACCTTTTTATGGTTTTAGGTACGCCTGGAGGGTCAACGATCATTACATCAGTATTGCAGACAATTTTAAATGTAGTAGATTTCAAAATGGGAATACAGCAGGCAGTCGATGCTCCACGTTTTCACCATCAATGGATGCCCGATGAGATCTTTGTTGAAGAAAAGGCGATAGATAATACTGTAAGAAGCAACTTAGAAGGCAAAGGATATAAAATTACGCCACGTTCGAGTATAGGAAGAGTAGATGCCATTTTGGTGAATCAAGACGACGGATCTTTAATTGGCGGAGCCGACGTTAGGGGTGACGATACGGCTATCGGATATTAACGGGAAAATAAGCCGATTTGTTTGAGATTGTTCATTGTTCCATACAATTAAAAGCTTAAATAAAAACGGCCTCTCAAATAGAGAGGCCGTTTTATATTAACTACCAGCGTTTCTTTTCGCTTCTTCTTTCCCGGCGTTTACCAGAAAAGTCGCGGAATCCGCCACTATCCTTTTCGCGGTCACGGCTTCTGCTTCCACCGCTTCCACCACTGCTTCTTGAAGAGCGATTTCTACCACCTCCGCTGCTGCTTCGGCTACCACCGTCACGTTCACCAGCCAATTCAATTCTAACTGAACGGCCGTTAAATTCGATCTGGTTAAATTCACTCATTACCTTATCTGCTACGCTGTTCTCTACCTCAAAGAAAGTAAATACTCCTTTTAGATCTATTTTACCAATAGACTTTCCGCTGATTTTAGCATTATTGCAGATATAACCTAGCATATCTCCACGAGTAAATTCATCAACAGAACCTAAGTTTATAAATAAACGGGTATAATCTGAATTAGAGCTTGATCTATCTGGCCTATCACTTCTAGTTCCTCTTTCATTTCCTCGAGACTCACTTGCACTAACATTTAAGTCAGGGGCATTCTCATAATAATCTAGGAAACGATTAAATTCTAAACTTGCGAAATGTTTGATAACATCTTCCTTTGAGAAATCAGCAAATTCATCCATAATACGAGGAAGATATTGACCAATTTGACTATCGTTTACTTCAACAGTTTTTACCTTATGCACTAAAGCAAATAACTGTTTCTCGCAAACATCAAATCCGTTAGGTATCTCTGCTTTCACAAATTGCTTTCCAATTACACGTTCAATCTGACGGATTTTACCTAGCTCTTTTGAAGTAATAAGTGCAATAGATACACCTGTTTTTCCTGCACGAGCTGTACGTCCGCTACGGTGGGTGTAATTTTCTATTTCATCAGGTAAAGAAAAGTTAATAACATGCGTAACGTCATTAACATCTATACCACGAGCGGCTACATCTGTTGCTATTAACAGCTGTAAACTTCTCTCACGGTAACGTTTCATAACTTTATCGCGCTGTTGTTGAGAAAGGTCGCCATGTAAAGAATCAGCATTATAACCGTCTTTAATTAACGCCTCTGCAATTTCTTGCGTCTCAATTTTAGTACGACAAAAAACTATTCCGAATATTTCCGGGTTAAAGTCTACTATCCGTTTAAACGCAGCGTATTTATCACGAGGTCTAATGATGTAGTATTCATGGTCAATATTTACATTGCCAGTATTCTTTGTTCCAACGGTAAGCTCATGCGGATCGGTCATGTATTTTTTTGCGATCCTTCTTACTTCTGCTGGCATTGTGGCTGAAAACAGCCAAGTTTTTTTCTCTTCGGGAGTTGTTGATAGGATATCATTAATGTCTTCTTGAAAGCCCATGTTGAGCATTTCATCCGCTTCATCCAAAACTACGTAGCGTACTCCTGAAAAATCAATGGCTTTACGACCAATGATGTCAAGCATACGGCCAGGGGTAGCAACAACAATTTGCACACCTCTGCGGATTTGACGTAATTGATCACTAATGTTTGCACCACCGTAAACGGCTACAACGTGCACATTACCAACATCTTTCGAGTATTTTTTAAGATCATTAGCTATTTGCAAACACAACTCACGAGTAGGGCAGAGCACTAAAGCTTGAGGTGAGTTTTGCGTAAAGTCTAATAATTCTAACAACGGCAGGCCAAATGCTGCGGTTTTACCGGTTCCTGTTTGGGCTAATCCGACAAAATCGCTGCTGCCTGTAAGGAGAACTGGAATAGCTTGCTCCTGGATGGGAGTAGGGTTTTCAAAACCTAACTCTGTGATGGCATTAACAATATCATGACGGATTCCCAATTGACTAAATGGGTTCATGAAATTCAAAAAACGTTAGGCTTTATTGCCTAAAGAAGGTGCAAAGATAGAAGTTATTATTTATAAAAGCAAACGCGAATTATTATAGTCTTAATTTTGACATTCGGCTGTTTTTTCGAGCTCTTCTAAAAAGTCATTTCCCCAACGTTCAATGTCATAATAACTAACGGCTTCATAAAGACGCTGTATTCTAAGTTTACGCTCATCAGCCTCCATCGTTAATGCGTGAATTAAACTGTCTTTCATACTTTTTACATCATAAGGATTCGTAAAGATGGCATAAGGTAATTCAACAGACACACCGGCAAATTCTGAGATTACGAGCACACCATTACCCTCTTTTTTAAGGCCTTGTACTGCGACATATTCTTTGGCAACTAAGTTTAAACCGTCTCTTAAAGGAGTAATCCATGCGATATCTGCAATGGAATAATAAGTGATTACCTCCTCAAAGGGCACGGATCTAAAGAAAAACCTGATAGGCGTCCATTCCAAGCTGGAGTATTCACCGTTTATTTTACCAACCGCTTGTTCAAGTTCTCTTTGAGTTTTATCGTAAACTTTCATGCCTTGCGAGGGTGGTGTACAGATATTGATCAATTCAATTTTTCCTCTAAACTCAGGATATTCTTTCAGGAATTGACCAAACGCTTCTATTTTTTCCAGAGGTCCTTTTACGTAGTCTAACCGTTCCACTGATAATATAATACGCTTGCCCGCTGTACGCTTAGTCAGTGCTTCAATTTGTTGCTGGGTCTTTTTTTGATTAAATATGCGTTTAATATTTTTTATATTAACACCAACTGGCTGGGCACCTAAACGTATTCTCCTATTTCCAACTTCTATCTCTTTTGTCATTTGATCAACACCCAGTGCACAGCTATAAGTAAGAAACTGTTTTGCTGCATTAATTCGCTTAATTACCTTTATAGGAGCGTGACTTCTAACTACATCTACAAAATTCTCTACGTATCGTGGGATATGAAAACTAACTAGATCGCATTGTAATAAACTCCCTATGATTTCTCGTCGCCAAGGGATAACATTGAATATATCGGCCGGAGGAAAAGCCGTATGATGAAAAAATCCTATCCGTACGTCAGGGCGCAGTTGTCTTAAATAAGCTGGAACCATCCAAAGATTGTACTCATGAATCCAGACATATGCACCATAGTCCGCTTCTTTGGCAATTCGATTAGCAAACGTTCTATTAATCGTTAGGTAGTGATGCCAATGATCATGGTTAAATTTAGCTTTGTCAACAAACGAAAAAATGATAGGCCAAAAAGCTTCTTTCGAAAATACGCGGTAAAAGATGTCAATATCTTTTTTTGATAATGAGATAGTGGAAGCTAATAGATTGGGATATTTTTTCTCATCAATAAATTGATTGGGTATAATGTCATCCTTTTTGTTCTTAACTTCTTCTCCTATCCATACGCCCGATCTACCATTTTCAAAAAAGCCAAGTAAAGAAGGAATTATTCCATTAGGGCTTTTCGGTGGTATCCTAACTTCTTTATTACCAATAAACGCTTTGTCAAAGGGTAAGCGATGATAAACCATCAAAAGTTGCGGCTTTCCTTCTTGTTTGTTGGCAGTTGCGCTCTTCTTAGCTTCTTTGTAATAAGATTTAAAGGCAGAAAAGTGCACCATCGATTCCAATATCCCGCCCGCTCCCTGACTTTTGGCATGGTATACGGTAGAAAGCTTTTCTGTCGCTTTATATAAGGCGTCCTCAGCACTACCTACTACCACCCCTTTGAAATCAGTTTTGTAGAGTGATAAATCATTCATGGTGTCTCCGGCAACTAATACCATTTCTTCGGGGAAATTGAGTGTATGGATTAGGTGCTTTAAGGTCGATCCTTTGTTTACACCTCCAGGTAATATATCGAGATATTGTCCGGCGGAAAGTAGCACATCACAATCATAGCTGTTAGTGATCGTTTTGATAGCATCTATATCGGTGTCTTTTTCGTAATAAAAAGAACATCGCCGCTGCTGTGGCACCTCCTGAAAGTGCAATTCCGGGATGGAAGCTAATTTTTCTTTAATTAAAAAAATTCCAGGCCATTTTTTTTCAATATCTCCTTGTATTGGTTCCAAAGGTTCTAATGTTCTTCCATTCACAACGGTTGCACCGACATCGCAAACTATATAATCCGGGTTTGGAATAAAGGGATCATTCAGTAAAGGTATAACAGATTCCAGTCCTCTGCCTGTTACAAAGACCAAACGTATATCACGGTGATTTTGGATAAGTCTGTATAAATTTATTCGGTCTACATTCTTTCCGCCTAAAAAGGTCCCATCCAGATCAGTAGCTAATAACATCATATTTTTTTGTTGTATGTAAAGTAATGTGACTTAATTCTTTTAATTATTGTAATTGATTCTCAAGTAATTTGAACGCGTTATAGGGAGATAGATGGTTGTGTAATATTCTATAAACAGCTGAGACTATAGGTGCTTGTATAGCTTGTTTTGCAGTGATTGCAAAAATTCCTTTTGAAGCATAATACCCTTCTGCAACCATTGTCATCTGTTCTTTGGCCATTAGGACAGAATAACCTCTTCCAATCATTTCCCCGAAAGCACGGTTGCGGCTAAAATTTGAATAAGCAGTTACCAAAAGATCCCCTAGATAGGCGGATGCAGCTGGCTGATGGGCAGGTTTGTGAACTGCTTTTAAGAAAGTATCCAGCTCGTAAATAGCATTAGATACCAGTACCGCTTGAAAGTTATCTCCATAATTTAGCCCTTTCGCTATTCCACAAGCAATCCCAATAATATTTTTATAAATGCCGGCATATTCAATTCCAATTAAGTCGCTACTTGTTTGCGCATGAATATAAGAAGTGGAAATAGCATTAGAGAGTTCATTGGCTAATGTGGCATTCTCAGACGCTATCGTAACATAGGTTTTCCTTCCCATTGCGATCTCTTCAGCATGACATGGCCCGGCGATAATTGCCTGACGAGAAGATGGTACATCAAACTTATTCGACAAATAAGTTGACGGTAGCATATTATATTCACCAAGTGTACCTTTTATTGAGGTGATTATATTCTTTTCTTTAAGTATATCCGGATCTATAAGATCTGTAAGTGCAGCAAGATATGCACTCGGTACAGCAAATATTATGGTGTTTGAAGAATTGATTATTTCATTAATGTCATCTGATACATGTAATAGATCAAGTGGTAGGGACAGAAAACTTAAATAATTCGGATTTCTACCTGTAGATAAAACAGCAACAACATTTTCTTTTTTACGGAGGTACCATGAAACATGTGTCTTATTTTCGACAAACATTTTAACTATTGCAGTAGCCCAGCTACCGCCTCCAATCACACTAATTTTTTTCAAATTTCTGTGGAGTTTTTAAGGTAAAACGAATATTTTGAGATTGCTAGATATTGATGCAATCCGCTTTGAAGTATGCAAAGATAACAAAAAAGACCAAAATAAAAAGCCGCCCTAGGGGATAGGGCGGCAGTCCATCAAATGGGGATGCGATGGACATCAATCAACCTAATCGTGTTTGAGAACAAAAACTCTCAATTTTTGAGCTTCTGTTTTCGGATCCATAACGCCTCCGGCCATTATGGTATAATATCTTCCCGCTGCAGGTTTAAATTCCTCTACAGCTAATTGTCTTCCCGATGCATGATCCAAAATTTGTACATCATAGGATGTTCTATCATCCGCTGTTATATCGCCAAATTGACTGTTCTGTTTAAATTTTTTATTTGATGCAAGTAAGGTGTCCGTATTGCTTGCTTTTAGGTCAAGTGATATAGAATCCGGACAAAGATTTATAAACCTGACTTTTGCATGGCCGTCTTTAAACTTATCACCGGCATAAAAGTCCCTAACTCCCAACAGCTCCAAAGAGTCTAGTCTATCTACCGCAAAAATAGTATAATAGACACCGCCTTCAAGATTCCAATTTTTAACATCTAACATTTTGTTGTCGGAAGCCCTATTTACTTGAAATTGATGTCCACCGGGAAAAAAGGGTAAGTAAACAATGCGATTTCCAAAATTAAAGCTTTGGTTGTTAGCCCGACTACCATCAATTCCAACGATCAGATCTCCCGCGTCAGGCGAAGCATGTACAACAGAAACCAATGTTGCTGGAATACTTCCGTTATCCGAGTTGTCATCTTTCAGACATGCACTCAGAAATAGCACCAAAGAAGCAGTAATAACTGCATAAATGTGTTTGTTTCTCAAGTTCCTAATTAATAAATTCGAAATGTTCATGAAAATCAATAAACGTGTGAATATGTTTTGAAATTTCCCCGTTTGTGTGTGTAACGGTCTATATAAATAAAGTGCTACAACGTTTTGTATTTTTTTAAATCCTCCTGTAGGTCATCGTCCAAAAAAATCCATAAGTTTGTAGCAAAGTAGTGCAATAGTTAATGTTAAAAGGAAATCAATTTAGATCCAGCTCGGCGAGGAATGATGCGAAGGAAAAGAACTTTGCTTCTAGGTCGCCTCGTATGGAAAAGTCTGGGAAGAAGGAAACAGTGTCAAAAAGGCTTAATTTCGAATCAAGTAAGATAATTAAGATTGTTGGTCTATTTTCTCTGGTATTATCCTTATATTTTCTGATTGCCTTTACATCCTATTTATTCACCTGGCAAAATGATCAAAGTTACGTCTCTGCAGCGAATGGCGGATGGAGCACTTTGTTTAAAACAAGAGAGGAATTAGAAACGTTAGGTTTCAAAGAAGTAATTATTGAAAATTGGCTGGGTAAATTAGGCGCGTTACTTGCTCATCAATTTATATTTGAGTGGTTTGGCATTGCCTCCTTTTTGTTCATAGGGGTCTTTTTTATTATCGGTTATCGCTTGTTATTTAAAGTGAAATTACTTTCCTTAGATAAGGTTTTGGGATATGGCTTTTTTCTTTTATTATTTATCTCGATCACTATAGGTTTTTTTCATGCGTTCATAAGTGATTATCCCCATTTCATAGAAGGAGAGTTTGGATTTTGGTCTAATAAAATTCTGTCTGCACAAATAGGTTCTGCCGGTGTGGGTGGTTTATTACTTTTCATTGGATTAACTGCCTTAATTGTTGCATTCAATTTAGATTTTAAACTTCCCGAAAAGAAAAAGAAATTAGCACTGTATGGAGAAGGTGAGGAAAACTTGCAAGCAGAAGAGGATGAATTAGAAGATATAGAAGATGTAGAAGAACGTACCGAGGAGGCTTCCAATGTCGACTTTCATAAAAATCAGGTGAAAAATGAGATTGATCTTAAAATAATAGATGATGAGCCGAAGCTAGCGCAGAATTTGGAAGTAAAACCTAAAGTTAAAATCGAAGAGCCTATTAGTAGTAAACCTTCGTTCGAATTGGAAACAATAAATTCAACAGAAGACTTTCAGGAGCCTCTCTTTAAAAATGAAGTAAAAGAAACCCCCAACCTTACGGTTGTAAAGGTTAAAGAAGAGAAACCATTGACAACTGCAGATACCTTGGTTGAGCAGTTTGGACAATACGATCCGAAATTAGATTTAGCCGGCTACCAATACCCTCATCTTGATTTGCTAAGAGATTATGGCTCAGGTAAAATCGTAGTGAATAACGAAGAGCTTGAAGCTAACAAAGATAAGATTGTTGATACACTCGGAAATTATAATATCGAAATTGACAAAATTAAGGCAACCATAGGCCCAACTGTAACGCTTTATGAAATCATTCCCAAACCAGGGGTAAGGATTTCTAAAATAAAAAACCTGGAAGATGATATTGCTTTGAGCTTGGCAGCTTTAGGTATACGTATTATCGCTCCAATGCCAGGTAAAGGTACAATTGGTATTGAGGTGCCAAACACGAAGCCTGAGATGGTCGCCATGCGTTCGGTGATAGCAACCGAGAAATTTCAACATACAGACATGGATTTGCCTATTGCATTGGGTAAAACAATATCCAACGAAGTTTATATTGCGGATTTGGCCAAGATGCCTCACTTACTAGTAGCAGGGGCGACAGGGCAAGGTAAATCTGTGGGAATTAACGCTATTTTAACTTCTTTACTTTACAAGAAACACCCGGCTGAACTTAAATTCGTATTGGTAGATCCTAAGAAAGTTGAATTGTCATTGTTTAAGACTATAGAACGTCATTTTTTAGCAAAACTGCCTGGAGAAGAAGACGCAATTATTACAGACACAAAAAAGGTAATCAATACCCTGAATTCGCTTTGTATCGAAATGGATCAACGGTATGATCTTTTAAAAAATGCACAGGTTAGAAATCTTAAGGAATATAATAACAAATTTATTAACAGAAGATTAAACCCTGAAGAAGGACACCGATTTATGCCGTTCATCGTATTGATAGTAGATGAATTTGCGGATCTGATGATGACGGCAGGTAAGGAGGTGGAAACACCTATTGCTCGATTGGCTCAACTCGCGCGTGCTGTGGGGATACATTTAGTCATTGCTACACAACGTCCTTCAGTGAACATAATCACTGGTACAATAAAGGCAAATTTTCCGGCGCGACTAGCCTTCAGAGTATTATCTAAAGTGGATTCCCGCACTATTCTGGATTCCGGCGGAGCTGATCAATTGATAGGTAGGGGAGACATGCTTTTAGCTACTGGAAGCGATTTAATACGTATACAATGTGCATTTGTTGATACACCAGAGGTAGAGGAGATTTCTGAGTTTATCGGAGCTCAGCGTGGTTATGCTTCTGCATTTATGCTTCCGGAATATGTAGATGAGAATGGAGAGGGCAGCGGTTTAGGCGATATTGATCTGGTAAACGATAGAGACGCTCTTTTTGAAGATGCTGCGCGCCTGATCGTGTTACATCAACAAGGATCCACATCATTGATTCAAAGGAAGTTAAAACTAGGATATAATCGTGCTGGGAGAATTATAGACCAATTGGAAGCTGCGGGGATTGTAGGGCCTTTCGAAGGAAGCAAAGCGAGAGAAGTGCTTTACCCTGACGAATATTCATTGGAACAGTTTTTGGAGACATTGAATAAAAAGGACTAATACAACATTTATTGCGTTACATAAATTGTAAGGCAAAATATTTAAAATATGCGACGTACATTAATCGTTATAGCAATTGTATGCTGGAATCTTATTGCTGCAGCACAAAATGATCCAACTGCCCAAAAGCTGCTTGCATCTGTTAGTAAGAACTATCAATCTTATAGTAATGCGCAAATCAATTTTACGTTAAAAGGAGTAAATCATCAAGAGCAAACCACTTTAAATGAAAGAGGTCTTTTAATTGTTGAACCTAAAACAAATAAGTTTCATATAACCATGGAAGAGCAGGAGATTATTTCGGACGGAAAGTTACAATGGACCATATTAAAAGAAGAGCAAGAAGTGCAAATAGCAGAGGTTGATCCTACTGCATCAGAATCGTTGACCCCAGCAACCATTTTTACATTTTATAAAAAGGGATATAAATATATATCAACAAAGACAGAGCGCGTTGGTAATAAACAGCTGAGCGTTGTCGAGCTAGCGCCGGAAGATACCAAGAAGCAATTTTTTAAAGTGCGATTAAGAGTGGATAAGGCTTTAAAGCAGATCTATGACGTTGTTGTCTTCGATAAAAATGGGAGTAGATATACTTATAGCGTTCAAAATTTAGTTTCTAATATTAAAATTGCCCCTAAAACTTTTATATTTGATAAAGTTAACTATCCTGATTTGGAAGTTGTGGATCTTAGATAGTAGAAAGTTTAAACAAAAATATATTGTTACCATTTACACAACATAGTTTAGACAAATTGGAGTCCTTATTTAAAGGAATGGGGTATAGAGTGCGTTATGAGAAGGGGAACTTTAAAACGGGATCTTGTATGTTACAGAGTAGCAAAGTGGTAGTGGTGAACCGTTTTTCAAACATTGAGATTAAGATTAATTCTTTGATAGATCTCTTGCGAGAAATTGAACCGGATATTTCAACACTAGACGAAAAACAGAAGCAACTTTATTTTACAATCAAACAAACTAAATTAACACTTTGACAATTACATTTTTAGGCACAGGAACATCTCAAGGAGTACCCGTTATTGCATGTAATTGTGAAGTATGTACTTCAAGAGACTCAAAGGACAAACGTTTACGTTCCTCTATCTTGATTAACGCAAATGGGAAAAATTTGGTGATTGACACAGGGCCTGATTTCCGTTATCAAATGTTGAGAGAGAAGGTACAACATTTAGAGGCAATCTTGTATACACATGCACATAAGGATCATATTGCTGGCTTGGATGATGTGCGTGCTTTTAACTATTCTCAAGGAGCACCCATCGATGTTTTTGCAGACCACTTAGTTCAAGATGCGTTGAAACGAGAATTTTATTATATTTTTGCAGAACATAAGTATCCCGGAATTCCTCAGATTAACCTACATGACGTTTATGATACCCCGTTTTATATAGGAGATCTTGAAATCAAGCCAATAGATATCTTGCATTATAAGCTGCCCATTAAGGGGTATCGGTTTAACGATTTCACTTATCTCACTGACGTCAAATCGATATCTGACGTTTCGATGGAGAGAATAGCAGGCACAAAAGTGCTGGTTGTAAATGCATTACAACGTGAGCCACATATATCACATTTTACGTTGGATGAGGCCATCACTTTCGCGCAAAAAATTGGTGCTGAGGAAACGTATTTCACTCATATTAGTCATAAGCTCGGTTTACATCAAGAAGTGTCTACTATGTTACCTGAAAATATCTACTTAGCATATGACGGACTAAAGCTTACGCTTAGCTAAAATAGCTTCTAAAGTACCATCCCAAAGTTTAATGCGTGCTGAAAGGGCCTCTTTTACAGCAACAGTCGCTTTAACCCAATAATCATGATTTGTTCCACACAGTTTATTAGTCATCTCCACAGCTAGGTTACCGTGATGGTCGCCATCTACTTCTATATGTCTCTCGAGATAATATTTTAGAATGGACACACTGTCGGGGAATTGAATATCTAAGTCTTTAACAATTGAAATAAACATATCAGGGATTAAATCTTCCCTACTAAATGTGAATACAGCAGATTGTATATAGATTTCGCTGTTATTGATAACATTAAAGGTATTCTTTAAAAAGAGATCGGCTGCCTTCGGTATCGCTGAGGATTCCAAGGCTTCATCAAATGGCGTGTTCTTTTGAAGCAGTTCGGATAATTGGAGCATAGGAGATGTATTGGCACCACACTGAGTCATCGCTTCTAAATATAATTCGTAATGGCTTTTACGATTACCTAAGTGGTCAACGTCCGATTCTTCACCAGTAACAATTTCGTTTATCAGGTATCTCGTATCAGCATCCCCAACAGGAAACCAAGGAACGCTAACACAGGTTAAATTTATTTGTAATGACTTTAGTAAAGACATAAAATCCCATACGGCATAAATATGATGTTCCATAAAGATTTTTAAGTCGTCAATATCTTTTATGCTTTTATATAGGGGATGACTAACAATTTCTAATTTGTAGGAAGTGATTTCTTCTTTAAGCATTTTTAGATTTTCCAATGACATAACCGCTTTTTTTTTGTGGCAAACTTAGGTAAAATGCATACAGAATACAACGAAATACACCTGCCTTCACGAGACGTCAATAAATAATGACTTAAAGAAAACCTTTTAGGTTGACAGGTGTAATTTAATTGTAATACCTTTAATATTAATTGAAATGTTCATGCTTTTGTGTCGTTATAAATTTGGGAATATCAACTAAAGTCTATTACTTTGGTATACATTATAAAATAAAGGAGGAAAAAAATGAGTTTACAGTTAGGAGACGTTGCACCAAATTTTGATGCTGTGACAACAGAGGGTAATATTAATTTCTATGACTATGTTGGCGACAGTTGGGTGGTGTTGTATTCCCATCCGTCAGATTATACGCCAGTATGCACAACTGAATTAGGAAGAACTGCTTCGCTTAAGCATGAATTTGACAAGCGAAACGTTAAAGTACTTGCTTTAAGTGTGGATAGTGTAGAAGATCACCACGGCTGGGTAAAAGATATTAATGAAACACAAAATGTTGAGGTTAATTTTCCTATCATCGCTGATAAGGATAGAAAAGTTGCTGAGGCCTATGGAATGATCCATCCTAATGCCTCTGCTACAGCAACTGTACGTTCAGTATACATTATTGATCCAAACAAAAAAGTAAGATTAACAATTACTTACCCAGCTTCAACGGGTCGGAATTTTCAGGAAATTCTGCGAGTTATCGATTCCTTACAATTAACGGAGAACTATAGTGTCGCTACGCCTGCAGATTGGCAAGACGGGGAAGATGTGATAGTTGTACCGGCTATTAAAACGGCCGATATTCCAGGCAAATTTCCTAAGGGTTTTAAAGAGATTAAGCCTTATTTGCGCACAACACCTCAGCCAAATAAATAATTTAAGCTGTGTTCATTATCCTTTTTAATTTTTTGCTTAATCCATTGAAATTTTAAAAATTTTATAGTAGGTTTGGTATTATATTGTTTAAATAACTAATCTGTAGTCAACTAAATTACATGATTGTGTTGATCTGAATGGTTTTTTACTCATATAGCAAGAATTAACCCTGTGTTTCCTAAGTTATGATACGGAAGTATTCCACAAATAGGTTCCACAACAATGTACACAACAAATTTTTTTATTAATGAAAACTGGAAAAGTAAAATGGTTCAATGCACAAAAGGGATTTGGATTTATAATTCAAGAAGATGGAACCGACATTTTTGTTCACTTTAAAGATGTTCAAGGCGGAATTGATGCTATCAAAGATAACGATCAGGTACAGTTTGAAGTGGCAGATGGAAGAAAAGGCCAACAAGCTGTAAATGTTAAGAAAATCTAGTATATATTTTTTTAAGATTTTATTAGTTTAACTTAACCCGTGCCTAGATTTTCTGGGCACGGGTTTTTTGTGAAGTACTATAAATTACCTCTTTTTGCCTGTTCACGCTCAATTGCCTCAAAAAGTGCTTTAAAATTTCCTGCGCCAAAGCTTTGAGCCCCTTTTCTTTGTATAATTTCAAAGAAGAGGGTAGGTCGATCTTGTAAGGGTTTTGTGAAAATTTGCAGCAGATAACCCTCTTCATCTCTATCCACTAAAATTCCGAGCTCTTGTATTGATTTTATTTCTTCATCGATTTTACCTACCCTTGTTGGAAGCATATCGTAGTAGGATGGGGGAGGAGCGCCTAAAAACTCAACACCCTTTTCTTTTAGTTGTTTAACGGTTTGCAGAATATCATTCGTAGCGAGCGCAGCATGTTGTACTCCCTCTCCTTCATAAAATTCCAAGTATTCCTCAATCTGCGACTTTTTTTTGCCTTCAGCGGGTTCGTTTATCGGGAATTTTACATAGCCGTTGCCGTTACTCATTACTTTGCTCATAAGCGCAGAATACTCGGTGTTTATTTGCTTATCATCAAAAGAAAGAATATTTACAAAACCCATTACTTCTTCATACCATTTAACAGTATCATTCATTCTGTTCCAGCCTACGTTGCCTACACAATGATCTATATATAATAAACCACTTTCGTGCGGCCGGTAGTCACTTTCCCAGTTAATATAGCCGGGCATAAAAGGACCGAAGTAATTTTTTCGCTCTACAAACAAATGAACGGTTTCCCCATAGGTATAGATACCTGCTGTTTTCACTTCCCCATTCGTATCTGTTAACGTTTGTACTTCTTGATAGGACTTGGCTCCCCGTTTAATTGTTTCCTCGTACGATTTTTTTGCGTCCTCAACCCATAATGCAAGAATTTTTACGCCATCACCGTGTTTTTTTACATGATCAGCTATCGGATGATCTGAATGTAAAGCTGTTGTTAATACCAATCTTATTTTCTTTTGTTTTAAAACATAAGACACTCTGTCACGTATTCCAGTTTCCGGACCTGCATATGCATGAGATTGAAAACCAAATGCGGTTTTATAAAAATGGGCAGCTTGTTTTGCATTTCCCACATAAAATTCGATAAAGTCTGTTCCGTTAATTGGTAAAAAGTCCTGCGCTTTTGCGATTTTCTCTGCGAATGTATCCATGGTCTTATTTCTTATCGGTTATCAGTTACATAGTCATTTCATTCACTCCACGATTTAAAGTAATCATTATCTTCAATAAGTAAGGCATCTTCAGTAAGCATTAACGGTCTAAAAGGATCAATCATAACCGCTAATTCTTCTGTGCTTTTTTGGCCAATGCTTTTCTCAACAGTGCCGGGATGGGGCCCATGAGGTATGCCTGCAGGATGCAGGGTTATTTGGCCTTTTTCTACGCTTTTACGGCTCATGAAATCACCGTCTACGTAATATAAAACCTCATCAGAATCTACATTACTATGGTTATAAGGAGCGGGAATAGACTGTGGATGATAATCATACATCCTGGGGCAGAAACTGCATAAAACAAAATTGTCCGCTTCAAAAGTCTGATGGACGGGCGGAGGTTGATGCAATCTCCCAGTTATAGGTTCAAAATTGTGGATAGAAAAGGCCCAAGGATAATGATAACCATCCCATCCAATGAAATCAAAGGGATGTGTTTCATAGATATAGGGATAGAGCATGTCTTGTTTTTTTATTAACACCTTAAAATCCCCCTTTTCATCATATGTCTGAAGATTGCCCGGCCTCCTAATATCGCGCTCACAAAAAGGAGCATGTTCCATCATCTGCCCAAATTCATTGCGATATCTCTTTGGAATACGTATTGGACTAAATGATTCTACAATAAACAGC
>DATMSZ010000218.1:0-3467 GCA_035565175.1 Pseudosphingobacterium sp. | reverse complement strand
AAGTTAGTAATTAATTTCTAAATAGCGAAAAATATTAGTGTATTTATTATGAAGCAATTTGTATATATTTTAACAGACTGTAATAGGAAGTGCCTACATGTAGGATTAACAGATGATTTATTAAAAACAACATCTTTTTATAAAGAGCATAAACAGCTGTTTTTTGACTCAACGGCAAAAGTTTCCAGATTGGTATACTTCGAAGAGTTTACCGTCAATGAAACGGCACTGCGTAGATTTAATACCTTAAGCATTTTTACCAGATCGCAGAAAGAAAGATTGATTCGATCGCTTAATAAAGACTGGGTAGATTTAAGCTTAAACTTAGGGAGAGAGCAAATTGTGATGAAGGATGGAATGCAATTTCAACTAGCCAATCTAAATTATATGAGGTAAAATAGATTGGCTTAACTCATGATGTATGGTTACCAGCCTGGTGCAAAATTGAGTCCAAATGTTCCGAATTTCAGATCTTTACGATTAAAAGGAACTGCATAATATGGTTCCAATACAAAATAACCAAATATATTGACGCGAAGTGATACACCTGCGCTCATAGCTGGAACTCTCTCATACACATTTACCGTTGAGCCGTCTGGATTAGTTATTTGTCCAATGATATCAGGATCCTTTTTAAAAGCGATTTTATCACCACCGCTCCAGGCTAAGCCCATGTCGAAGAATATATTTAGGTCTGAAAATAATAGGCCGGACTTAATAGCAGCTAATTTTTCCGGTCCCGTAAAAGGTAGTCTGGCTTCTAAATTTAGTACTGCAATTCTAGAACCCATTAATTGATTTAGATTATAACCACTGTTTAGATTACCGTTGTTATTATAAAAGGATGCAGATTCATATCCCCTTATGAGGAAAGGATACCCAACATATAAGGGATACAGTTTGTCTTCACCGCTGCCAACACGCATATAGGTATAGGCACGAGCGGCCAAAGAAATTGGCTTAATGCGATGATATTTTCTTAAATCGATTGTATATGCGGTGAAATTAAAATCCCCAAAATATTTTTCAGCCGATAATCTATAGCGATACCCGCTTAAAGGTGCCGCCACTCCAAAGTAAGAGTTATCGCCGACTAAAGCGGCATTTACTTGTTGAAGCGTGAAAGAGTTGAAACTTCCGCCATACGTCTGACTGGCTTCTTCATTAGATATTTTTCGTTTATCGCTTCCTACAAAGTACCCAGTATTTTGCTCATAGTAATTAGAAAATCTATCTATTCTATAGCTGTAGCGAGCAAGAGCTCCGCCAACTTCAAAGCGCATAACCCTAGAAAAGGGGTAAGCGGCAAAAGCATCTATCTGCGTTTGAAAGGTTCTTATAATATCTGTATTTTCAGCAAGATAGGTTGTACCGTTTATCTCTCGAGTGCCATAACTCATTAATCCCGACATAAAGGGAATATGGGAAATAGAACCACCCCAATTGATTCTACTCTTCTGATTGATATAAGCGAACTGCCCTCCGAAATCATAAATCTCTCCGTTGATAGACAAGCCTGCAAATAATTGGTTACGCCCCAAAATGTCGGAAAATATACCTTGAACGCCGCTTGCTAGCCCCGCGCCATAACGGCTGCCGACGGCAACGCCTACGCCACTCCCCTGTAAATAATCCAACTGGAACTTGGGCTTATAAGGAATCGGTTTGATCAATGATTTTCCAATTCTTTGGAAAATATTATAATTGTTCAAATTACTATTAATAATATCTACTCCTAGTGATTGAGGAGGAGGTAACATGGCTGCATTAAAATTAACGTCGGCACTACTTACCTCCGTAGGAGTGAAGTCTGCTGGTTTCGCATTATATATCGTATACTTTTGGGAACGATAATAGGAGTATAAAATATCATCATTAGCAGAGACACTTAAGGCTGGTGAATATTCTGTAATACCGCTTATACCGGTGAAATAATTTGTGAGCTTTTCAATTTTATTGCCTTTAATTGTATAGCGATACATGTTTCTAAATCCGTCTCGATTCGAAAGAAAATAAATTTGACTATCGTCAGCGGAAAACTGCGGGTTTAGATTATTAGCCCCAGGAAAGATGTCTATTTTTTCTACGCTTTTAGTGGCAATATCTATAAGCGCTAAACCTAAGGGAATATCAACCCCTTCGTAACCACTTTGTAGGCTGATCCTATCGGTGCTAAATACCAATTTTTTGCCATCTCGAGAGAAGCTGGGATGATAGTCAGAATACATATCGTCTGTTAACTGCGTAAGTTTTTTGGACGATAAATTATATATATATAAGTCGCTATGCCCATTTTTTAAACCTGAAAACGCAACTTCTTCTCCATTCGGAGACCACGTAATATTTGAAAACTCTGCTACATCTCCCATGCTTTCAATGGCTAGCATTTTCCCTCTTTCAACGTCTACGATCATCAGTCTCGTACGCCCCCCACTGAAAACACTAAATGCAAATTTTTTACTATCGTTAGAAAATGTCCCCGCGCTTTCTATGTAACTAAATTCATCAATGTGCGAATTGCTCTGTCGGCTACTTAATTTCCTTATGATCTTTCCTGTTTGCGCATCCGCTAGAAACAGATCAATACTAAAAAGATCTTTTTCTGAAAGAAATGCTACATATTTTCCGTTGGGTGAGATTGTCGGGGAAACATTCATATTGCCGCCATTTTTGTTGTCAATAATCAATTTCCCATGTGGAGTTTGAGCGGTATCTATTAATAAGGGTTTATACGCATTTTCTATACTTGTTCGCCAAAGATTTGAAAGTGTCTGTTCATCATACCCGAAAGTTTGTTTGATAGCCATTTGATAACCAAATTTTGCGGTGTTTTTGAAAAAGGGTACAATCACTGTATCACCATAGGTGGAGCCAATGTAAGCCCAAAAGGCTTGACCGTATCTATAGGGGAAATATTTTCCACTTTCTGTCAAATCTCGTAGGCTTGGTATATCCTTGTTTAAATAAGCATCTCGCATCCACATAGCTGTAAATGCATCTTTTTTGCCTATCGACAAATATTCAGCCATACCCTCCACCATCCATAAAGGTAAATTTCCGATATTTTCCAGCTTGGTTGAATCTCCTTCTATCAAACTATGGTATTGAAAAGCATGTACTAGTTCATGCCCTAATACATGTCTTGTTTGATTGTTAATTTGCATAATAGGCATTACCACCCGATTTTTTAAACCTTCGGTAACGCCTCCGGTTCCAACACTTATCTGCCCACCAATTGCGGTTGTCTGTTGAAAGTCGGGGTGATTATTATAGAGTATAAGGGGGTTTTTACGGAGAAAGGTGTCTCGAAATACCTGTTGGTGTAACTCGTACCAAAGCTCGCTTTCTTGAGCAAATCTATCAAGCAAACTATCATTTTTAAGATAAGTATAAAAATCAAAATGAGGAGTTTCTTTCACCTTAAAATCTAGTGTTTTATATCTCATTTTATTTTGGCCAAAATATTG
>DATMSZ010000217.1:0-48790 GCA_035565175.1 Pseudosphingobacterium sp. | reverse complement strand
GTAGGCGTCGATTAATTCTCTTAATTCTTCTTTGGTTTTTAAAATTTCTTGTGTCATGATTTTTATATTTAAATGTTTAAAAAATTGTTATGGTTTATTTAAAGTTGCTGATTGCCGGAGCCTTTTTGTCCATTAGTAATTTATGTTTAGTCCATGCTCTTAATCAATCAAGTATCTCCTCGCTTTATGTGTTGTTCATATTTGTTATTGGCAAAATTAATGTATATTTGCTTACTATTTATTAGTTGTTACCTAAAGGTTATCTACTAACAAAACCGTACATGAAAGAAAAACAGGAAGCCAAAGAGCCCAATAAGGAATTTACCGATGAATGTCATACAATGTTGGCAGCCGTAAGCGATGCCCTCTATGCTATCGGGGGCAAATGGAAGCTGATGATAATCATTGCAATGGCAAGGGGCAATAACAGGTTTAGTGAACTTCAGAAAAAGGTTACTGGAATTTCGGCAAGAGTATTATCAAGCGAACTAAAGGAACTTGAACTCAATGGTTTTATCATTAAGAAAGTATCTGTCGGCTATCCGGTCGTTATAGAATATCATCTCTTGCCTTACAGCCATACACTTGAAGAGCTGGTTGGGGCAATGACAAGATGGGGCATTCAGCACCGCGAAAAGATTAAACGGGAAAGGTCTAGTAAACCCTCCACACAACCTTCTTGAAAGAAACCCAGGAGTATGTAAAGAACATTAAACCATAAATCTTAGGGAAGCTCATTTTACTACAACAAAGCTTTCCGCATAGAAACTACCTGAGGATTTTTACAAATATTCTAGTGCAGGCAGAACAGACCGTGACCGGTTATAAGAATGTGGTAGTCATTGGCAACTGGGCAGTGTTTGGCTTTTTTGGATACTCATTTCAGAGATTTGGATACTTCCACCTGTATTTCTTTGCTCAATTTTGTACTGTAAAAAAATATTATGATAGCAACAAAAGGGTATGCCGCACAAAATGCCAGCGAAAAATTAGCACCGTGGAATTTTGAAAGACGGGAAGTAGGTAATCACGATGTGCAAATTGAAATTTTGTATTGTGGCGTTTGTCACACAGATATTCACAACATCAAAAACGAATGGTTTCCGGGGATTTTCCCAATGGTTCCCGGACACGAAATTGTAGGACGAATAATAAAAGTGGGCGACCACGTCAAGAAATTCAAAGTTGGAGATATTGCAGGTGTGGGAACTTACATAGACTCTTGCAGAGAATGTGAAGACTGTAAAAACGGACACGAAGTATTTTGCGCGGAAAATGTTCAAACCTATAACAGCAAGGACAGAAACGGACAACCCACTTATGGCGGTTATTCTAATACCATTGTGGTAAATGAAGATTATACACTTCGTGTTTCAGAAAAATTAAACCTCGCCGCAACAGCACCTCTACTTTGTGCAGGGGTTACGACTTATTCTCCGTTGCGAAAATGGAAAGTTGGAAAAGGACATAAATTAGGTGTGATTGGTTTGGGCGGGTTAGGACATATGGCGGTTAAATTCGGAATAGCGTTAGGTGCAGAAGTAACCGTTTTCAGCACATCGCCTAACAAAGAAGATGATGCAAAAAAATTGGGGGCACATCATTTTGTAGTTTCAAAAGACGAAGAACAAATGAAATCCGTTTTTCATTCTTTTGACTTTGTAATAGACACAGTTTCGGCTAATCACGACATCAATCCTTACATTGGAGTCTTAAGAACAAACGGAGTATATATCAATGTAGGTTTACCCTCAAAACCTTGGGAAATATCCTCTTTTTCAGTAGTGGTAGGCAATAAAGTAATTACAGGTTCGGGGCACGGTGGTTTGCGTGAAGCACAGGAAATGCTTGATTTTTGTGCAGAAAACAACATTGTTTCTGATATTGAAATGATTGACATTAAAAATATCAACGAAGCATTTGAAAGATTAGAAAAAGGCGATGTCCGTTATCGTTTTGTAATTGATATGGCTACATTGTAATTAAAAATAGAAGGAAGGAGTTGTTTGCTTCTTCCTTTTTTATGAATTTGTATACATGAAAAAAGAAAATGCACCTATAACAGTAAAATCTGTTTCCGATTTGAACCAAATTTTAGGTTTACCAAAACCTAAACACCCTTTGATTACCGTTTTCCAATTTGAAAATGCACCAAAATATATCGGCAGTATGATTATTGGCATGTATTGCATTGCAATTAAGAAAGGGGTCGGGAAGTTCAAATATGGACAGCGATATTACGATTACGATTCAGGAACAATGTCTTTTTTCTCACCAAACCAAATATTAACACACGAAGCAGGAGAATCCGAAACCATAGACAGTGGTTTTGCTTTAAATTTTCATCCCGATTTTTTGTCGGGCTATCCTTTGGCAAAAACCATAAAAAATTACGGTTTCTTTTCTTACGAATTAAACGAAGCGTTGCATCTTTCGGAACAGGAAGAAACCATTATTAAAAACATCTTACAAAACATCGAGCAAGAATATAAATCCAACATAGACCAATTCAGCCAAGATGTAATCATTGCACAAATCGAATTGCTATTGCAATACAGCAATCGTTTTTACAATCGTCAGTTTATTACACGAAAACCTGCCAACGATGATATTCTAGTTCGCTTGGAAAATCTATTAACAGACTATTTTAACAATGTTTCAGTGTTACCAACCGTACAATATATTTCGGAACAACTAAATGTTTCGCCAAACTATTTAAGCGACATGCTTCGTAGTATCACAGGACAAACGACACAGCAGCACATACACAACAAACTTATTGACAAAGCCAAAGAACTATTAACTACAACAAATTTATCAGTAAGCGAAATTGCTTATCAGTTGGGCTTTGAATATCCGCAATCATTCAACAAACTTTTCAAAAAGAAAACCGACATTTCACCTTTGGAATTTCGGCAGTCATTTAATTGATAGGAAGGTCCTCCACATCTTTTGCCTGTGATAGTTTCGGTTGGGCTGGGCAGGTTCTTTAATATTGGTTTTGATATTATCATTCCAATAATCATTGAAGGTATCAGCAGAAAGCTCTTTGCTTAAACGTGAACCATTGTAGACCGTTTTTGCTGTATTTAACTGTTGGTAAATCAGGGTATTTATTTTTAAATCTAAACATTTCGGGAAGCCGCTGGTTAATAAAATAACTAATGGCTTTTTTGTTATGAATCGCGACGAAGCATTCGCGAATCCCGCTGATTTCTCCCTCTAGATAGTCATCCTTTTGAATCAGGTTAGTACTGCTACCAAGCATCAATATCTGCTTTCCAAAAGCGGTGTGCTCAGCTTTTTCCAAAAGTTTTCTCAATACCTGATTTTGTTCTTTCACCGGATCAGCCTCCGTACTAATCACATCCGAAAGATGAATCGCTTGCTTAATGATTTTACCTACAATAGTCATATAAGGGAGTTCTTTCTATTTACCTTTTCCTCTACTTATTTACCATTTTAAAACCTAATTGTTTTTTCAGCTTTAACTTTAAGCTATAGGCGTGTCGCAACAGGTTTTTAAAAACGCTTTGCGGCTAACCGGTTATCCGCAAAGAGGTAATCAATCCGTCAGTGATCTGCAGATGATATTGTAGTACAATCGGACTGCCAGGGAAAGTACCAGATATTTCAGCTGTTAAAAGGCTTTCCGCTTCCCTTTCCTCAAAGTTGATGGACTTCATTACGGCTTTGTATGCTTCGTTCGCTTTGGCAATCCATTGCGCTATTTCATTTCGCCCAGTGTACTTGTTGCCTTCGTCAAAAACGACGGCCGTTTCTGAAAAACAATTGGCATAGGCAGCACTATCGAATTCATTCTGTGCTTGTACTAGATTTTGAATAACTTTCGGTAAATCCATGATGTTGATTTTTTAATATTTGAACAAATTTCAGGTATATATTCATCCCTTCCAAGTAGGGAAAAACGAATTGCATAGGGAGAAATTTATCTCCTTTTTTATCTGGCAACTCGCAACAATCACTGGCAGTTAAACGGTTTTTTCTTATATTCGTATCATTGAGCCACATATTGAGGCATCTATTTTTAAACCTGATAATTATTGAATGATGAAAACCATCCTGGCAAGCACCCTCCTCTATATTGGTTTATTACTATTTCCTCTATTCTCCAACGCAGCAGATGGTATACAGTTCTTTGAAGGATCATGGAAGGCACTATTACAGTAGTTTCTATCATCCTTTTTCTTGACAAAAAGGATCAAAAGTCAAGACTGCATAATCTTCGCTAAAAAGTTTTTCCCTCTGCTATAATATGTAGCCGCTTCGCTCCTTCATATTATTTTTCCTTCCCACTCAAAACTTTTTTTTCGCTCATCTTATGAGGTCGGTCGAGCAAGCGTGCCGTAGCTAATTATTGCATTACCCGTTAATATTTCCAGCACTCACAACTCGTAACTATGCCATGAGGCTGTATCGAAAAACCGCGAGCAGGTATTAAGCAAGTTGGACAAGCAATTTCATGCAGGCTGCCCAGATGTGAGCAGCCCGAAGCATGCCACATTTCTTACTTGTTGCCGTAAATGGTCATTAGGTATTCATGTAAGGTTGTCGGTTTTCTACCCAATAATTGTTCAAGATCAAAGCTTGTAACGTTAAATTCATCTTGTGCCTGCGCTAATGCGATGGCTAAAAATGCGCCTATCATTTCTTCTGGAAGTCCTACATTTTTTAGCACAGCCGTAAATTCTTTCCCACTTGGAGAAACATAATTGATTTTCGTACCGGTGATCTCTGTAAGGGCATCGGCCACATTTTGATAGGTATATGCTTCCCGATTTGTAATGTTGTACGATTTTCCTTCATGACCTTCTGAAGTCAATATGATTGCAGCGGCTTCTGCCATCTCAGAGCGAAGCGTAAAGGCTGTTTTCCCGTTGCCAGCGGGCAGAAAGATCTTACCTGTTTCCAGGACGTTTTCGCCAATAAACTGAGGTATCAGGTCCGTTTGAGATTAATGAAGTTTTTCAATTATTCCTAAATTTCCCCTTTTCATTACTATCAATTCTCCTTTGCTACTGGAGATAAAACTAACACTCGCATGATCGTTGTCATCAATGCATCGGCTGCTAAATATATCGGATTATTAATTATGCATCCTTCTAGTTCTGTTGTACATTTACGCATCATCTTTTGAAAATGGATTAGGTATTTTTATTAAATCTGCTATTTCCATCCCTTCATGAAGCATCCTGCCTAATGTATAAACGGCACCGTCATCACCAACCGCAATTGCATTTACATAAGATGGCTGTTCGCCATTTTCATAGTAGATCGCACCATGATCCTGATACCTTTGCGTAGGAATATGATAGGTAATAAGATGAAGGTTTTCTTTCCCTTTCGACCCACCTTTGGCAATCTCAGAAAGCCCCGTTAGCCGTTTACCTTTTTCAAAAATCGGGCTACCGGTAAGATAATAGATCGTTTCGCCATCCGGACCAAGTTGAAAGCCCAGATAACCATAACTAAACTGATCGAACATGCCACTTCTCTGCGATGCTTCAGAGGAGATGCGTTGCACCAATTCAATGTTAGGACTTTTAGGATCAAAACGGAAGAGATACCCCGAATTACCGTGCACGCCATATGCAATCTGCTCCCGTTCATACCAAAAAATTTTCCGCCAATTAAAAGCCATCGACCCGGGCCGTGTATAATCATAGCTACCAAAATAGTCTAAACGGAGGTCTAGCGGCAGCCTCTCCATTTTTTGTTGCATCGTATTATAAGCATAAATAGTCCCTTCCGCTGTACTAAAATAAGCATTGCCGTCTCCATCCACGAGAATGGAGCGGCACAATGTTCGGAAATCGGCTCCGGGGGTGCCTGCTTCGCCATTTGCAGTTGTCGGCCCTAAATTTAACAGCCGCCCTGTTTGTACATCATAGTGTAAAAACAGTCCGGTTGGCCAGGTAATCGCAAATACCTGACCCCGTTTTACGTCCATATTCATCGCAACAATCCCCTCCCCATTTGGAGCGGTACATAAATCCGCAAACTCACCGTTCGACAAGTCATAGCGAAGAATATGTCCCCCTGGGTACGAGGCAATGCCGTTAGGCATATTCACCGGGAGCCTTTCCATCCCATCAATCATTTCATAATAACCAATATGCGTAGAAAAGTAAAGTTTACCTTGGTATTCATAAAAACGCGCATGCGATTTCCCCTGCGCAACAGCCCCGGCGCTGGCCTCACCACAAATAGCCGTCAGATCACCCAGCAAAGTTGGCTGATCGGTTAACGGGTCATATACAAATAACTTCCCCCCCTGATCAATCAATTCAGAAGACAAGATATAATAGATCTTCCCGTCGCTTGCTTTTGAAATCGCATTATACGTATCATGTGCAAAGGGGATTCCCGAGTAATAAGTTTTCGCTTTCAATATATTCTCCATATTAATATTCAAAATTCATTAAAGTTGTTTTCCTATTCTACCACCTCCAAAGGCGGCTCATTCAATTCAGATCCCACGTATCCTTTATTTTGGTTGATACGTCCCAAGGTATTCGCCGTTATAATATTGTCATCTATCGGCCATTGGAAATGGTAAGGTTCAATCCTTGGGCTCTGCCCAAGCATGGTTAAATCACTTTGATGTTCATAGAAATTGTTGAGGTTATGCACGCGGTCATAAAACCAATTCTTTTCATGGATATTGCTCAGACTATAGCCGCCCTCATTACGAGCAGCCAATATATATGACACCCTGTTCAATTCATTTTGCCGAGGCTCTTCAGCAAAAAGTTCCCTTGCCCTTTCATCGAAAATAAAATCAATGTTCACATCCGCTCCCGTTATAGGGGTTGCATTCGCCCGCGTGCGCACAGCATTGATATCCTGTGCTGCCCTATCCATTTGTCCTAACCAAAAATAGGCCTCTGCCCGCAAGAGGTACGTTTCTGCCAGCCGAAAAAGATACCAATCACCATTGCTGCCATAAGGTTGCCCCATTTGATCCGGCTTATTCGGCACATAGGTTTTGTAAAACGGCATGGCATACATCCGCGCCCAATAGTCGTTCGGGTTATCCATATTCTGCGGATCGAAAGGTTGCCCAAATTGGCTGGAAGCCGGATTATTATAAAAAAATTCATCTCGGTCCCACCAATTGATATCCGCCCTTCGCAGATCAGGTGTATTCTTGCTGTTATACATACCATCTTCCCAAATTTTGTAACTATGGTAATCACTCAGCGCAACATCAGGGTTTCCCCTACCTAAAGAATCATACAAAGTACCCTTATCGATCATTCCTAGTCCACCATCTTTGTCTTTAGCTACCGCATTATTATACCAAGCGCAATGGTAAACGCGCATGGTAAACAAGCCCAGGGAGCGTGCCGCCTGTGGAGCTTCCCAACGGTCTACAAAAGCCAAAATCGTCTCCTTATTCTGTGTAATATTTTTATTCTCAGGCCGGTGCAAATCCCATAGCACATTTTTGGCAGGATCTGCCGCATCAATACCGAAACGCTCCTTCATCAAGGCATAGGGGCCATCGATAACGGCTGCAGCCGCTGAAACAGCTTTTTCGAAGGCCATATTAGCCAAGTAGACCTTTGTAAGCAAATGATTTGCTGCCCCTTTAGACGGAATTCCTGCCGCCGCAGAAACCGGCATCCATTGTACAGCAAATTCCAAATCCAGCTGGATCTGGTCTAATATGGCCCATCGACTATGTGTTTTAAAATCCACCCGAACACCACGCACCTCTTCCTTGATAAAGGGTAGGTCTCCATAGTTCCCAATCAGCCGGTAATACCAATAAGAACGATGCCATAGCGCTTCAGCCAAGATCTGATTCCGATCCGTTTCACTTGCCCATTCAATATCATCAATACGACTGATGATGGTATTGGCATTCCGCACCATTTCGAAAATATCATTTATTTGATTAACAAATTGCTGATACGTATCACTATTTGGCGTGAGTCGAGTAAAATCCATTTGCAACCAAGGCACGCCAGCCTCTGAGGCGGCCCATTGATGGGCCAGAAAATTCTTTTGTCCGGTTTGCTCGCGCGCAAGGTCTTTCCGCATGGTAATCAACAAGGCTTGATAGCCCTGCTTATCTACAAATACATTGTCAGGCGTGAAGAACGAGAGCGGTTCCGGTTCTAGAAAGCTTTTGGAGCATGCTCCTATAAGCACAAGCAGCGTGCATACGAGCAGGAAATATTTTATTTTATTTAAACAAGCCATAATGCAATTTTTTGATGGTCGAGTATTCATTATTAAAGTGAAAAATTCAATCCCAGCGTATAAATTTTAGGCATGGGCACTTGCGCATTATCTTTATCGGGTACAGACTCCGGATCCCATCCTGGCCAGCTCGATACGGTTAAAAGATTTCGAGCTGAAATGAATACCCGGGCATTTTTTGCTTTCAATTTCTCCGTCATCGTAGCGGGCAGCGTATAAGAAAGCGTTACATCCTGTACACGCAGAAAAGCTGTATTCCAGTAAGGCATCAAATTTCCACCGAAAACAGTCATATTCCGGCTGAGTTTAGGATATTCATTCGATCTGTTCTCCGGTGTCCAATAGTCAAAATTTGCCGTACTTCTACGGTCGTAAGTGGAATTATCTGCAATCAGCTGCGGAAAAGCGCGTTTGTGTCCCAAATCTGCTCGCAAGAAAATACTTGCATTAAAGTTTTGCAAGAAGGTAAACTCATTACGCAAACCGATGAAGTAACGTGGTGCCGTATACCCTATAAACTGCTTATCTTGCAACGCTTGATATAGTCCATTTCCATCTAAATCGGTTACATGGTAGTCACCCGGCCTCAATCCGTATTTAGCCGCTTCCTCTGCCTGCTCTTCTTGCCAGATCCCTTCCACCTGATAATCCCAAATGACATTCAGCGGTTGCCCTATAAACCATTTATTGGAATAATCCGGAATTTCGCCTGTCAGCGTCTTTCCCTCCAGCGTGTAGTTTCCCGTTTCACCGAAGAGACTCTTAATTTTATTACGATTGAACGAAAAGTTTAAAGTAGATCGCCAAGTAAAGTTTGGCCGCTGCATGTTCAAGCTGCTAAAAGTCATTTCAAAACCCTTATTCGCTAATGAACCAATATTCGTAGTCACATTCTCAAAGCCAGTAATGGTAGGTAACGAACGCTCTACCAGCAATTTATTCGTATTCGCGATATAATATTCTACCGTTAGATTAAAGCGGTTCTTAAAAAAAGTTAAATCTGCACCGAAGTTCAGTGATTTTGTTTCTTCCCAGGAGAGCGCAGGGTTGGCCAGTGTGGAGGTATATACCCCTACCACGGGGTTCGTGCCATCATAATACTGTACTGATTCCATTTGGGCAAAAGACGCATAGGGCCCGATATCCCGATTACCATTTTTACCCCAAGATGCCCGTAGCTTGAACTGATCAATCATTGGCACCTTAAAAAACTTCTCTTTATGTACCTGCCAGGCAACCGCCGCCGCCGGAAAAGTTGCATAAGGATTTTCCTGACCAAAACCGCTGAAACCATCGCGGCGTATAGAAGCCGTCAATAAATACCTATCCATTAGCGAATAATTGACCCGCGCCATCATGCCATCCCCATTGTATCTAATATCATCGGTGTTCGTAAAAGGATTATTCCCGAACTGAAGCCCCCCATAACCCAAGGTGGGACTCGGCTGGAAAGACTGGTTTCCTATTTCCGAACTCCATGATTTAAACTGTTCTGCATTATATAAAAGCGTTACATCAAAACCATGCACACCAAATGTTCGGTTCCATTTTAAGAGATTATCCACCATCCATTCAAAGGAGCTATAATCTTCGCGCGTTGCATAGCCATTGCCATAGGTTTCCCGCCCGATAATGGTTTCGGTTGACCAAAAGTTATAATCTTTATCCAGGCTCGTTCTTGGTTGGAAAGACAAGCGGTAGGTAATGCCAAAGGGCAGCTTTAATTCACCATACAAGGAGGCAAACAAACTTTGTACATTATTATTACGATCCTGCCCTAAGGTATTAATCAAAGGGTTTGGTGTAAGGTAACCATGTGGATAGAAATTAATGGTCCCATCTGCCTCATATATCGATGCAAAAGGACTTACCTGGTGCATGTTTCCTAAATGTGCAGGCACAGCCCCCTGATCGCGATACGAATATTGCATATTGATACCCACATGCAACCAATCTGTCACTTTGGAATCTAAATTGATACGTGACCGAATATTTTTAAATTTATCGCCAATAATAATCCCTTCATTATCCAGATAACCAACAGACCAGAAATATTTCATATTATCCGTACCACCACTGATGCTCAGATCATATTCCTGACGTCTGCCTTTTTGTAATACCTCATCCGCCCAATTCACGGTATTTCCAGATAGGTAGCTTTCCACCTCCTGTGGAAAAAAGCTAAGGCGGCTCAACCATTCATGCGTATCATCCGGATTCGGGTTATTGCTGGCGTTACGCCATTGGTCTATTGATACACCAGAGCTAAGCGCGCCCGGGTTATCATAATAATAAGGCGGTACAGCGTTGCCTAAGGTCCGTAAAAAATCACGCCGGTAGTTCAAATAATTTTGTGGGTCTCTCACTGCAAAATCGGTTGAGGTCGCTTCAGCAAGCCCCTGTTTGGTAGAAAAACTGATAGTTGGCTTCCCGGTCACACCTTTTTTGGTAGTCACCAACATTACTCCATTAGCCGCTCTGGCACCATACACCGCTGAAGAGCTGGCGTCTTTCAAAATATCCACCGATTCAATATCATTTGGATTGATATCGGCGATGCTACCATTATAAATCACTCCATCCAAGACAATCATAGGTGAAGTAGATGCATTGATGGAATTCACGCCCCTAATCTCCATTGAACTACCCCCCGAGGCAGAAGTTCCCTGGTTGGCCTGAAAACCCGCCACCGTACCCGCCAACATGTCCGTCAACTGCGTCAAACTTTGGTTTTGAAAATCAGTCGCATTGATGCGGCTTACCGCACCTGTGAGATCACTTTTTTTGGCGACTCCGTAACCTACTACAATTACCTCATCGAGGCCAGCTACATCATCTTCCATCACTACCCGAAGTATCTTTTTCTCCAACAAGGGAACTTCCTGCTGTTTATACCCAATACTTTTAAATACGAGCACCGCTCCTACTGGAACTTTCTCCAGCACAAAATGGCCTTCAATATCGGTCGCCACCACCGTACCGGTACCCCGAAGAGATACCGTTACTCCGGGGATAGGTTTCTCGTTACCATCAAGCACCTGTCCCTTCACCACCTCTTGCAGCAGTTTTTTTTCGGAAGGATGCGCTATAGAAAAAGCAAGAGGGAACTTCGATACCGTTGAACCAAATGAAAGGGGTACAATTAAATTCAACAACATCGTTAGAAAACGTGTTTTTTTCATAATTTCGTGGAGATTTAAGTTAACACGATCGGTATCCATTGACAGATGAAAACCGATTGAACATCTTTAAACTAGGGAGGGGTTATTGCACGTAACCTCTCTTTTTCATTTTATGGTCTTTTTATTCATAAGCATTTTGATTTTTTGTAATCATTTTTTCTTTCTTTAACATCAGTAGCAACCATCATTTCTGTATCGTACGATAGAGTTCCGTACAAGCCGTTATGATGTGCTTTTCAATTCCTTTTTGCCATTTCGCAGGAAGCCCATACACCATCTGTGAAGTATCCCCCTCATAACCTCCCTCTTCCAATATTTTATCAGAAGGAATATAAGCCATTACATCATTACTGTAGCCAAACACGATCGTCTGTTTACCATACACCTTTTTTAAATCTAGCGCATACTGTACCACCAATTCACCTCCCAATGCAAAAACGAGCTGATCATCAAGTTGCACGCACTGAATAGGATAAGGATAAGACCTCTCGAGTTGTTCTCCTTTTTGCATACGGCCCATCATACGTTTCGCCCATTTTTTCGTGTAAGCAGGTGCTCCGTTTTTTGCAATTAACTGCTCAAAATATACCTTATCCGCTGTTTTTTCCAGCGGGAGCTGTATTTCGCGGAAAGCCATTTTCAATTGCGGCTCCAAGGGCTGAAATTCATTATCCTCCACAACCTGTTCAACAGCAGCCGCCAGCACCTTTCCATATTGCCGGGCGCGCGCTAATGACTTGCGGGGCAAAGGATTTTGATCCGCCCCAGCACCTTGGAAAAACATGGCCTGGCAACCGTCATAACGATTTTCAAGCTCCAGTTGTGCAAAACCAACGTAGTCGCCGCTCCATTCATAGCCATCCAGCACCGTGGCATGGCACGCATAACTCACCAATAAAGCCATCAAATTCCCGTGGCTATCCATCACCTTAATAACAGGTACAGCGTAATCACTTGGTCCGTTTAATGCCGATAGCGTGGTAATCTCACTTTCCTTATTATTTCTGCGATTCACCTGAAAACGCGCCACCCCACTTCCCGCCGCAACCCTTGCCGATTTTTTATTATGCAAGGCTTGCTCCACCAAGCTTACCAATTCGTCTATCAACCAGGCCGAGTAAGCCTGGATTTTCTCTTGCTCTACTTCATCTATTTCATAAATATCATGTAAAGCACCTGCTAACACGGGCGCCGAATGCGTATGCGAGCTATTGAGCACGATAGATTCCCTTGATAAACCAAAAGCACTTTCCAATTTAACACATACCTTTTTGGCTATTTCTCGCGGCATGCCCAATAGGTCGGTACTAATTAACACCAGTTGTTTTCCGTTTGCATCCTCCATCACCATCACTTTTGCCCACAGATCATGAATTTTACCCGACGACGGTTTATTACGTGTAGCATAACCCGCCATCCACATCGATTTTTTGGGTGTAATCATCCGTTTTGCCAAACCAACTTTCCATGTTTGTTCCTGTGCGCTAAGGGGCGAATAACAAAGCAAGACTAGCCCCACCCAGGCCGTTAATACAGCGTATATCAAGCACTTCAACTTTTTCATTATTTCTCGTATTTCCTCTTTACGTCCTGTTAAGCCTTTTTGATCGCATCGGCATGCGAATGAACCCGCTTAATTGCCGCGGCAATACGTTCCATATCCTCCTTTGTTCCAAGCAACATATTCTGCGTAAACCACACAGCCTGTTCATTACATAAGCGCTCATTATTTCCACATTTATTCCGTAACACGAAGTCATCAAAGTCGAGCATTTCTTTCGGGTAAGCTTGTTTAAATCGTCTTTCAGCAAAGGCATCTTTCAGATAAAGTTTATCTGTCAGTGTAGCATAGCCACTACTACATGGAATCCCCTCGGCATTTAAAGCCTTTATGAACAATTCGCGCGACAAACCTCCAAATTCCGACTGCATAAAACGGAAGGGAAACAAATGAAAAGCAGCCCGCGTTACTTTATCGTATAAACGGTACGGATAAATACCCGGAATCTCCGCTATCAAGGACTGTAAGTAAGCCGCATTCTCATTGCGCCGTGTTGTTTCAACATCCACGCTGTTCAACATGGCCAAGCCAATCGCCGCTTGATATTCGGTAAAACGCACTTTCGTACCCACGATAATGCTGCCCGAGGCCACCGTACCCACCGCGCTACCATAAGGTAAACCCAAGTTGTGGTACGAAAAACATTTATCCATAAAGGCATCATTGTTTGTGGTGATGGCTCCCCCCTCGCCAATAGCCATGTTTTTAGAATTCTGAAAGCTGAAGCATCCCGCGTCTCCGATTGACCCCACCCGTTTACCATCATATTCTGCGAGATGCGCTTGACAAGCATCCTCCAGCACAATTAATTGATGTTCACGGGCAATGGCCATTATGCGGTCCATATCCACGGGTAGTCCTGCAATATGCACCGGAATGATGGCTTTGGTACGCGACGTTATTTTCTCTTTCACCCGCAAGGGATCGATCAAAAATGTATCCAGCTCCACGTCTGCAAAAACCGGCATTGCCCCATTTGCGAGCACCGCCATAATAGTAGCGATAAACGTATAAGGAGGTACGATCACTTCATCCCCTTCTCCAATACCGAAATTCGCGAGGGCCGTTATCAACGCATTCGTGCCGTTTACCACTGTTAGGCAGCGCTTGGTGCCTATCGTCTCCGCCCAACGTGATTCAAATTGGCTGGTAACGCCGGCTCTTGACCAGATGCCGCTACGCAGTACCTGCAGAATTTCCTGCTCATCGGCAGGTGCAACCCATCGCGGCCATTCCGGCCACTTTTTATTCGCCATCATGGGCGTTCCACCTATTAAAGCCGGTTTATTCAAGGTACTTAACTGCGGGACAGAAAAAGACCAAGACAGGGCGGCCCCGGTTCCCAATAAGGCAGTTTCTTTGATAAATTTACGTCTAGTGTGCCACATAGCATTCGTTGATTACACTCTTCGCAGAGCATTGGTTAAACAAGTATATCACGCAGCTGAATAACAGCTCCGTTAGATTTTTTACTCTCATCAGCCGCCACCATGATGGCATAAATTTCCATCGTTTCTTTTTCATCTATCGGCGACTTGCCCGCATCAAAAAATTTGATAATCTCTTTCACAAGCGCGTCGTATCCATTATAAGGACCTAAAGTGAGGTCACCATTTTCTCCATAAGCAGTACCCCCATAAGTATGTTTCCCAGTACGTGTACCCCTGAAGGTACCTACCCGACCATCTTGCCAAACGCCGACCACGATATCCGTGCCCTCCGTATGTACACGCGACACTTGTTTACATCCCGTTCCCATCAATGCGACTAACATTTCAATGCCATGTATACCGTACCAAAAAAAATCTGGATGATGAGGTTCTAAGGTAGCCGGGCTGTAAGTATCTGCTCCTAAAACGCGGCCTATTTTGCCATTAATTGCTGCTTGAACCGTTTCCATATAACGAAGAGAAGATGCTGAAAATATCGGTACGCCCGCACGATGAGCTGCCTCATAAATAGCACGTACATCTTTCCAAGAAGCCGCTACTGGCTTATCGATAAAAATCGGTTTACCTGCTTTGATCACCTCCATAGCCTGCTCTAAATGAGGGCGGCCGTCATTCGTTTCCAGCATAACGTAATCCACCTGATTAAGGAGATCTGCTACCGAGTCGACGATTTTTACACCGTATTTTTTCACCTCTTCTATATAAGTAGGAATTCGGCTGGCACTACTTTCTATCGTTTTACTACCGTAAGGGTAAGCAGCAACAATACGATAAGCATGCAATTCCGGATCGGGAGATTCTGCGTTCAAGGCCTTCGTAAAAGCGACACTATGGGAGGTATCCAAGCCAATAATTCCAATTCGTTTCGCCTGCGCCATTGGGCTTCGGGCAGCAAAAAGAGCAGTAGGCATCGTCCCAGCAGCTGCCAAAGCATAAGAGGCCTTTTTAATAAAATTTCTTCTTTCCATAGGGCAATATCAGTATTGATTTATTTTCAAACGGGTACGTACCCGTAATAATGCATTAAAAAAAGAAGTAGTATTTCACACATACTTCTATAACAAAAGACCCCTGATTTTACTATTTTGGTTTATAAACGGTAACGTACCCACTAAATAAGAAAATAAAATTCAGAGTTGCAAATTTTTTAACATTTTTCTATGCTATGTTCCCTATAGATTTTGAGAAAGTATAACTTAATTTCTATAGAATTCGTAGTTTTCCTTGGTAATAATATCTATTGGCATAAAATTTTGTTTTTCTATAGCTGCTCCCATCACAATATGTTGAAACAGATGCATTATACCCGTATAACCCTGTTCCTCGGGTTTTTGCCCTATCAGGAAATCGATCAATCCCTCTTGAAGATAATGGACATTCTCACGGATAAAGTCATAACCAACTAGTATCTTTTCTATCCGGAATTTTTCGAAATATTTTGCCACTGCCCTCACCTTGGAGTTTGTTACAAATACAGCTCCTATCGTTGGGTGCTGCTGCAAGTAAGCATGCAGTTCTCTTTCTATAAATTCATCGCTGGTATCACGAATATCAAGCTTCAACAGTTTTATCCCTACATCACCGTGATCTTGAAAATATGCACGGAAGCCCTGCTCCTTACGCAATAGGTGATGGTAGGTATCTATTTCCGTTGAAATATTGACAATCAGCACCTCCCCATTTTTTAGTCCATAGTTAATGAGCCTGCCTGCTTGATAACCACTTTTAAACAGATGTGGACCAATATAAGACAAGCTTTCTTCTCCTGGAATATCTGAGTTGATAAACACCAGCGGGATACCCTGCTGCTTACATAAAGCCGCAAAGCGCACGCCCTCGTCAAAAAAAATAGGTGCTAATAATACCCCGTCGTAGGCATCCATGCTCACCTGCTGTATAACTCCAGCAAAAGACTCCCTGCTATCCAGATCGTAAAAAAGCTTATCAACCGTGATACCATACTGCCTAATTTCGCTGTATGCACGGTCAATCCCTTTCTCACTGGCCTCCCAATATTCATTTTCTAATGACTGCGGTATAATAACTAGGAATCGGTTCATTTTTTTGGAAGCCAAGCGGCTTGCCAGGATATTCGGCTGAAAACCCATGTCTTTAATAATTGCATTGATCTTATCCTTTGTTGCTTCAGAAACCCCCTTTCGATTGTGAATAACCCGATCAACAGTGGCAATAGATACCTTGGCACGTCTTGCAATTTCCTTTACTCCAGACAGGGAATTGGTTTGTTTTTTAGCCATCAGCCATTTAAATTTCCACAATAATACTAAGTAAATATTAAGTAAAAAAATAAGCTTTATATAATCGGGTTGCCCAGATGCGAGCAGCCCGAAGCATTATTTTTCAGATGAATTGCTGTCATCTACAGCCGTACTGGATATGGCCGAAGCCACCAAGCCAGCCGTGGCTAGATAACCCGCTATGCTTATTACCGTTGCAGGTAATGTGATGGGTGCTGTTAAAAGTGCTCCCCCAATTGCCCCTAAGGTAAAACCAATGGTTCTTATTTTTTTAAAGAATTTCGGCGTTGGAGATTTTATTCTTTCTGTTATTTCGGATTTCATATTTAAAATTTTAGTTATTTTTTTATATCCTTTTTCTTTACTATTTTCTTCTACTTTTTCTTAACAAAAAGTACCAAAAGTCAAGGCTTTATGGCATTTCGCTAAAGATTCAGGTCTTACGCGCAATCATGTGCAGCCGCTCCTACGCACATCCTTACCCTTCGCTTCCTCACATGATTTTTGGCCATAGCTATCCTGAATCTTCTTTATGCTCATCCCATGAGGACGGTCCTGCAAACCTGCCATAGCTTTACTACAAAATCGTCATGTCCGGAATGCAATGGAGTGGAGAGATCTCAAGCTTATACAAACTCCTAACTATTTACAGCTTATTTTTCTCCAACTGTTCTATCCGATAGCGCAGCATTTCATAGTGACCATTTACTTTTGCCTTGATCCAGTGGATTGAAATCTTCAGTTCGCGCAGGTCTTGCTCCATCTGTAGCACATTTTTATGGAACTGTTTCAGGAAGTAAGCAATAACTGCCAGCAGGAGGCTAACAATAAACCCCAACAAAGTGATGATTTCTAACATAACACCTCCCCTAATCTGTTTTCAACATGAATGAGCTCGTTGCCCTGTTCAAGTTGGTTCAGCAATGCAGCATAGGTCTTTTTGTAGGCACTAGCTGAATGCAGTACCCGGTAATCTCCTTTCACGAGTTGATAATAACTTCCCGTAAGCGGGCAGCCCCTAGTATCGCTATGGTAGTTACCAATGTGAATGAACACCAAGCTGAAATTTGGAATACCTGTTATCTCTATCATCCCCCGGTGCAATGCTACGTACCGATTATGATAGCTGGTATTCATGCCGGCCATGCGGTTGAGAGCCAAACGATAGGTGCCTGCCGGGATGGCTGTTTCTCCGGGAATTTTATGTTCCCTAATCTTATCTTCCAAGATGTAGCATTGGAAGAGATTGTTAATATATAATTGACCGAGGGTAGTATGTTCACCTTCGGCAATTCTTAATAGTTTTATCATAATATTATTTTTTTAATTTAATTTAATTTTCTTTTTTTTATTAATTGTCTATTTCAATGGTATTCAAGCTTTCCCTAATGGGAAGGTCCCCTTGTTGGTCGGAATAGAAAACAAAAGCAGGGCGGCCGTAGCCGCCTGCTTTATCTTAAGAAACCGTAATGGTGCCCAAGTACTGACTGCTCGAGGCGAGCTTACCGTCTCGGTGCAGAGCGAAACCCCAAGCGTGGAGCACGTCACCCGAATAATTGATAGAAATTTCCGCGGTGAAAGCACCATCAGCCCGTGAGGCTTCGTCATAGATCATGTACATCCGTTTCGACTGGTTGTAAATTACCAGGAGTGCCACATCATCGGCAAAAGCATTGTATTTATTGGTATCCGTTTGCCAGGTAAAACTCAATTCGCCCGGATTGGCTTCCACGTATCCAAGTCCCGGAAGTGGGTTAAGCGAACCACGGCTCAGCTCCATTTTGGCAAAGTCGACTTCGAAATCTGGATAATCGCCAATGATAGCGTTGTTAAAGAAGGCGCGCACTGCCATGTTATACCCAGAGCTTTTGGCCTGTTGTTGATCGCTAAAACCGATATTTAAGATATCTTTTAAGGGTCTAAGGTATTGCGAAGAAATAGCAAACTTAGTACGGTGGGCAATCTGCGCTTCCGTCGCGCCCTTTTTAGTGATCTTAGGTAAACCGCGCAAGTAATTGATGCTTCTCCAGCTACTACCTACTACACTACCAACTTTTCCTGAGAATGCGCCGTTGGCGCCTTTAACATATCTTCCCATGTTTAAAAAAATTTAAAAAATGAAACAATAAATCAAAGGATGAGCTTCAATACCGGTATTTTTCATCCACGGTTCAAACATAATTAGCGGAGGTAGGCCAAAAAGATTTCTGACCCTTATTGATCTATTTAGACCTATATTGGCCTTAATTTAACTGCGAGTTTCACGAAAAAGTTATCTGTTTCAAACTCGAACGAGGGAAGCTAAGGTTCCCTCGTTCAGTTAGATACCCTGTTCAAAGTTTCCTCTTACCTCTGTGGTAACCGTAGGGTAAAGAAAAGGTAAACGAAAGGTATAGTTTAGGGTAACCAAAAGGTAAACAAGGAGTAAACGAAAACTAAAGAAAAACTAAGGTAGATTTAAATTTTGCCCCTTCTTTTACTTTCCCAAAGAGCTTCCTTGAGATCCTCTTTGTAGAACATATCACCTCCACCCAAGCGCATAGGTTTGAGAATCCCCTCCTTTACCCGTCGTTTATAGGTACTATCGCTAATATTGAGATAAGCCAGCACCTCTTCTTTGGACATTAAAACGGATTCTTGCTCAAGATCTATCAAAAGAGATTTATTACGATCCACCAACTGTTGCATTATATGCAACTGTTCCTTAGCAATTTCAACTAAGGTATCCAACGATTGTCTCTCTGCCAATACGTTAATAGATTGGCGAATTAATTCAAGTAATTGAATAATCTGATCGGTCTGTGTCATGTATTTAGATGTTTAGCCCGGTCATAATTGGTTTGGACCCAGTATCCAACCAGTAAACATCCTCAAAAACTTGATTGAATACTCCCGTAGAACCGGAAGGTTAATAATTGGCGTTCAAATTAATAATTATGAAATTAAAACACACCTAAACTAAAAAAAGTGAACAAAATGACTTAATTATATCCGAACTCGGCGTAAGGCTTCAAGCCTTTCTTCAAAGTTTTTTCGGAAATTACGACTTAGTTTGTTTTTATCCGTGGTAAGAAACTCGCTCTTACCATACGCTTCCAGCATCTTGTCAACCTGAGGCTCCAATGTCTCTAAAAGCACCTCTGCCTTGCATTTATATCTGATTAAACTATAATTTTCATTTTTATATACGGTATGGGTGACCTGCCTTAAATTAATTATACACCAGCGGTTGCTTTTGGCAAAAAAGCGTTCATCTAACACCGCTAATATCTCATCCAACGTGTTATCAACCTGAACAACCTCTCCTGTTCTCAGCAGAATGGCCCCTATCTTGTCCCAGCGCATAATGCAGATAATATCTTTGACAACAATCAATAGTTCTCTTGCCCCATCGTTTACGCTGATCGCCTTATGATAGCCATACTTTTTAGTCAGAATCCCATTGAGCGGCGCTAATTGTTTCCGCTTACCCAATTTTCGCCTTTCCATTGTATATAGGTACCAAAACATATAGCCCGCATTAACCCCGCTAATAGCCGTCATCGCCATGGGAAATTCAATCTGAAAATATTTCCGCTTGAAGATATTTTTACTGTAGGCAGCATAGTAGATATTGTAATAAATTGCCAGAAAAAGGCCCGATATCAGCACACCATATGTGAATTGCTTTTTTATCCGTTTCAGTTGATAACCGCCCCGATGAAACTTTATATCCAACAAATAGTTAAGGGCTTGGATATAAAAAAGAATAATCAATGCAGGCAAAAAGCTCCAGGCAGTGGCTATCAAAAAGCGTTCGTTCTGTAAAGCTTCCCAAAGCGAACGGGACTGTTGCATGTAAGTAAAGAGCAATGCAGTTAATAGAGCTATGGGCGGTAAACATAGCCAAGGCAAATAAGTAACTGCTTTCTTTCCTTTCCATAAAAACACCGCCAATTGCTTGTTCGTGTTCATGTAAGGCCAAATTCCGGTTTGTAAAAAGTGAGATTATAAACATAAGAATAATTAATTAAACGGCCAAGAAAGCACCGTAAAGGCCGAAACCCTGTAACTCGCGAGTTACAGGTAAAAACCAGCTCTTTTGCTTCTATATTTACCCTCGAAACGGTTGGCCAACCAATTTATTGACACAAAATTATTTTATAATGAAACAGAAACCTTTTAACAACGAAGGAGTACAGCTTCTTTTGGCCGACATTTACGGGCTTCCCGTGGCGGATTATCAACACGAATTGTATAACATACAATCCGACTTCAGCACCTGGCTGCTTATGCGTTTTGATTTCACTCTAAGTCAGATAACCTACATAAACGAGCTTGATGTAGACTACCTCTATCTCCTAAGCCAAGAAGTTAGCAAGGCCATAGAGAACCAAAGCCCCATCATGTTGCAGAAGCAAGCACCGGCAGACGATGACGATGGAGAAGGCAAGGTAATTGAAACCAATTACGTGCGGCAAAGCGCGTTCAGTCTCGACGACGGTTTGCACAGCGTTTCTAGTCTGATCATTAATATCCGTTACAACCGTGATTAAGATATAGACTTAAACAAGGCATTCGCCGCCTACTGCTGTTTTGGACCCCAGCGGTAGCGGCGGATTGCCTATAACTTTGGGTGATCATTAACCAAAATCTATACAAAGAAAAGAACTATTGACAGTTCTAAATTGGAAATATGAAATTAAACAATAATGCATGAACAAATATTACTCCAACTAATTGACGACTATTTTTTACCCAAAGGGTTCAGAGGTTCGCCCCACTTCATAAGAGATTTCCATGAATATTTATCGCCTTTGATTAAGGAAAGGCGTATTTCTGCCAACAACGTGCTGTATACTGCACACAACGTGCCTACCAATATCTATTTCCTCCTATCCGGTATAGCCTACAGTACCATGGAATTCAAGTATAGGAAGATGATGGTAGCGCCATTTTTATGGTATGGGCCGTCCATCATTGGCGACGGAAAAAGCTTCTATAAACAGAAGTCTGCCCGCTTCGGAGTGGCTATACAAGGCTACGCCAAGATTTATGAATTGGAACGCAGACGCTTGCAAATGATCGAAGACAGATTTCCCACTGTGCGCGCCAATGTCCGACTGGCTATTCACCAACAAAATAAGGAGCTTAGATTATGGAAGGAGCAGCTGAGCCACGAATCGGCACCTCTTCGGCTGAGCAAAATAATTGATAATAAACCCGAATTAGTCAAGCAAGTTTTGCAGAAACACCTCGCTTCGCATCTTGGTATTTACGAAAATTACTGCAGTAGGTTAATGCGCCATTATAGGCAATGAAAAATCAAGGGCAAGCCTTCCCCTACGCTTATCATAAGCCTTATCGTTTTTCCAGATTCTGAAAAATCCGTTTTTCGAGATTGAATAACTCGCCCTGGCGCCCATCCTCATTAGACAAAAGCACAAAGCCTAGTTTAACGTGGGGATACATTGCACATAGCGAGTTATACCCGGCGTCATGCCCACTATGAAAAATATGCAAGCCTCTTTCCCAATTATCGTTCATCATCCAAGTAAGACCCAATGCAAACCATCTCATATCTCCATAGGTTGGCCGGTGCGACAGAAGAATAGACAACTCGTTCTCAACCACATTGGCCTCCACATACTTTAACATATCAGAAGGTGTCGATTTAATCGTAAATATAGAGGCGGTTGATTTCAACATCGGCTCAATCGTATTCCCGTTCTGATCGTGAGGCAAAGCAAACCTGTACAAATCGCTTTCCGGCACTATTAATTTTGTTTCATTCATGGCGAAAGTCTGACCGAAATAATCCGTTACAAGCTTATGCAAAGGCCTGCCGTATACATTTTCCAATGCCATCTTCAAAAGGATGATGCCGCCAAGTGAATAAGAATAATTTGTGCCCGGTATTGTATCCAAAGTAAGCTTTCTCCAATCCTCCAAGTACCTTTTAGTTGGATAGCTATAAAAGAAGTTGTTTTGACTGCGCGAATCCAGGGAATCAAAATCTTTAGGGAATTCGATGAGATTGAATTTATTGAAGCCACCGGTATGATTGGCTAAATCCCTCACTTTTATTGGCTGTCCCTTATATTGCAAATTAGGAAAATCGTCTTTCAAATAGTTGCGGATATCGTCATCCAGTTTTATTTTCTTTTCTACTACAGCTTGGGATAATAATATCCCAACAAAGGTTTTGGCAACAGAGCCTATTTGATAGATCGAATTACTATCGGGCAATACACCCGAATGCCTCTTTCTTTCTCCATAGTTGTATACAACTCTTTTTCCATCTTTAAAAACGCCGATGGAAAGCCCAACAAATTGCTTATCGCTCGCATAGATAAGCGCGTTCTTATGAACAATGGAATCTAATTGGCTTTTTAGTGGATTATCAGTAAGCACTGTTCCTTCAGGAACATCCGTCTGGACAACAAAATCACTTATATCGAACAATTTCATTTTACCATCTTCCACACGCAGTTCAAGATCGATATTCTTCTTCTCACCAACCCAGGTAAAATGCTTCACTGGGCCGCTTTCATCAGTAAGAAAGGTCTTGAATATTTCACCTGTGACCGATCTATTTTCTCTGAATCTTGTTAAACAGTATTCTTTGTCGATATAGGTAGAGAACCATTCATTTCCAAGATTATAGATGCCTTCAAAATCATTTCGATTATATCGTGCAATTATAGAATCGTTAACAGCTTTACATGCTTCCAATCTTGAGATCTGCCCAAATGCTATAACCGTCCAAAAAAACAAGGAGATCGTTAGTAAGGTTTTCATGGTTTTCCGTTCAAGTTACCCAAAATTAAACAAATAACCTGTACTTTTTTATCTCATCTATTAATTTTTCCAACTCTTTTATCGCCCTCCCAGCTACCGCCAGCAGCATCCAGTTACAAGGTTGTAAGCGATTCACTTCCAAGGTTGCAAGTCGTTCAATCACTTTTTTTCCGACCCTTGTATTAAACATAACAGAGGAAAAACAAAAGAAAGAATCATGAACAAGTTAAAAGACAGGTGGACGCAAAGACAGGAAGCAATCAATAGGCAATGGGTAGCCAGCGTGCTCGCTACCCTGCTCTTTACCTTTTTCAGGTATTACCTTTCTTTGCTTGCCTGCGTGGTGACTGTTTCAAGGTATCTTACTTTTTCTTTCCACCTTCCCTTTACGTGTTTTGTTCACCGATGGTTATACCGCCGAAAGTTTGCACTCTTCCCGGGTTGGCCGTGGATGGCCTAATAAAAAGATGTTCAGGAGCGGGGAACCCGATGCATCAGCAATGCCGGCTACGAAGGCAAAATAACAAAGGATTCGATAAACACCAATACAGAAAATGGAAAAGCTATTACAAGAAAGAAAACTATTTAGGCTAGCAACATCACGGGTAGCGAAAGAGCGCATCATCTTCGTGATCAGCCTAGCTTTTATATTTCTCTATTGCTACACCGGCTTTGATAAGCTCCATCACTTAGAGAAGTTCAGCAAAGGTATCAGTAAAATTCCCTATGTGGGCGGGATGGCTGTGTGGATTGGATGGGGCGTACCACTGGTAGAACTGCTGATCAGTGTGTTGCTTATCATACCGAAAAGCAATAAGCTTGGACTGCAATTGGCCACTGGCCTAATGGGACTATTCACACTTTATTTAGGCCTGATGATGGCCTTTGTAGAAAAGCGATTATGCCATTGCGGCGGTGTTATCGAATCCATGGGATGGACGGAACACCTCCTTTTTAACCTACTGTTTGTAGGACTGGGAGGATGGGCACTCTATCTCAATAAATATAACATAAAACCAAAAAAATGAACAAAAACATCAAGAAAATCCTCTTTGGTATAGGGGTAAGCGCTTCGGCTCTGGGAGCCAGCGCTTTTACTTCTGATGAAGCAGAAGTAGCAAAGTTAACGCAAGTAAAGGAAGGATTGATCGTATCAAACTTTCTGGTGAACAAAGGTACTGAGTTCAGTCCCCGTGCCTCCGTTAATCCAAGCGCGGAATGTGAAGCCACAGATCCCCGTGATTGTGCCTACACGGTAACTGCCGAAGGGATGGATAATATTCCGGACCAACCAAGTTACAGTCTGTCACAGATTGACCAATACGTAGATGAGGGCTGGGTAGAACCTCATCCAAATTCAAGTCCTGCTCTATACTCCAATTAAGTTAGCCGGAAAAGCAGCCGTTTTGATACGGCTGCTTTTTTCATCTATATTTATTAACCAGCTCCTTAAACCTATTTGCACTTTCAGGATCGGTGTTAATAGGTCTTGGTGGGTATCTCGAAGCAAGCAAACCATTCTTATCAATGATTAATAATGTAGGAAAAGACTGGATATTATAATACGCCAGGATCGGATGATTTCTAGCAAGGCCATCCGTCCATAGGTTCAATGCCCCTGCCTCCGTATATTTCCCCTGTTCCAAACTTCTTAACCATACATCTCGATATTTATCAACATTGATGGAGACGAAAAGCACGTCGCTTTTATCCTCATAATCCGCAATTATTGCCTTCATTTCCTTTGCTAACAACATGCAACCCGTACAGCCTGTAAACCAAAAATCAATTATCACCACCTTTTCTTTGTAGTCTGTTAAGAGATGTGTTTTTCCTGATGCATCTTTCAATGAAAAATTGTAAGCCACCGAACCTTCCGACCTGGCAATAATGGAATTGAGTGCTTTTATATATTCATTTTCTCGGTTTGGTATCAATGTTTCGCTAATGTAGGACTTTACGCCACCATCTCTGTCCATATTCTTCAATAGCATCAGAACCAATAATTTATCTTTTACGTTTCCACCGTATCTATTTGAAAGTCCCAGCATCCACTCATTCGGCGAAGCTCCGGATGCGTTGCCCCTTTCTGGATATTCCTTTAACGTCCTATTAATCATTTCCAAAAACTGTTCATTATTTAATAAAAGATCGCACCAGCCGTATGACTTGGCAGCGAGTGTTTCTTCAGCTTTTGAAATTGTGGTGTATTTTGAATCCATCAACTGCGTACGCATATTTTCAAGAAGCGCTCTATTTTGTTTATTGCTTTCAAAAAGTGCCTGCATTCTCACTCTTAGCACATTATACAGAAATGCTCGCGTATCCAACTTTATCAATTCCTTAATTTCTTGGCCTATCGAATGATCGGCGTTTTCCAGCACCGCATCTGCGGTCGCATATAACGAATCTGCCCATGTATTTAGAAATGCCAGTGCAACACTGTATTTACCTGCATCGACCATCTTATAAAAACTTTTATTTTCTTTTTCACCTAGCGACGGTAGGTTATTTAACTCATAGCTACAATTATATTTAACCGCACTTTTGCCACTGAATTTAACATCGCTAATCTTTTTCGGATATAGATGGATCTTCACTGTATCTCCCCTTTCCACCAAAAACAGGTTGTTACCAAAATGCAAATTTACCGGACTTATCACCCCTTGCTTTCTGGAAGTAGCGAAAACTATTCTCGTGTAATTAATTACTGTCGATAAGGGGAGCACAAAACGGGTTGTTTTCTCTTTAAGTTGTTCTTTTATATATATCTTATTTTTAGCATAGATCGAATTAATACCATCTTTATATATTTCGAATTCAATTGTTGCATCATGCATGAGCTCATTGTCTTCAACTACAATATCTACAACTGCTACAGAATCTTTATCTGCTGCACAGCAAACGGCTGACCATCCATAAATAGCCAAGAGGCAAGCGATCAATTGTTTTATCTTATTTGTCATATGTTGATCAGTCATTAGCGTTCATTCTGTTGTATTCCACTGTAATCAATTTCATCTTGAGGTATAGGAAAAACGTATCTCGGATCATTGGGGTTAAGTATATACTGCCCTTCGCCTAGGGGCCGCCTCAATGTAATATTATATCCATCCCGGTTCAATCTTTTCAGATCGTTCCACCTCAGGCAGCGCCACACCAGTTCTTTTCTTCGCTCCCGCAGTACAAGGTCGAGGGCTTTGCCCTCTTCAGCTAATTCCGCGATAGCAGGCGCTTTGCCTGTTCTGTATCTATTCTTCAGTACCTGCCAGACCATCATGAGGGCTTCATTATCTTTTCCGTCCCTTGCAAGGCATTCCGCTTTAATAAGATAAATCTCATCAGTTGCCAGACCTGTAAAAGGATACGCTCCAGCGCCGTAATAACCTCTTTTCATAACATAACTGCCCTCATTATCACTAATAAAAAAAATCTGGAGACGCAGGTCATCCTGATCATACAGATTGATCAGGTCTTTTGATACACGATATGGTCTGGGAAGCGACCCCAGTGAGGAGAAATAATACAGACCTACAGTAGTTACATTATAAATCAGTTCATCGTTGGTGATGGAGAAAGGGGTTAATGATGTTGCACTCACTTTATTATAATCTATTAAAGTGTGATAACTGTTCAGTGTGCTATCTGCATATTTCCCGGCCTGTTCGTAAATGCCCATATCAAGATAAATTCTTGCCAACAGAGCATAGGTAGCAACTCTTGTGGGCCTAAAAAGATTGCTGTTCAGCCTTTCTTTAGGAAGCAACAAGGCAGCCTTCTGCAAATCGCTTAAGATATGGCTGTAAGAATCTGCTAAATTAGCCCGCTGAACGATCTCATCAATACCCGCATTCCGTCTGATAGGTATACCCAGATCAGTAGCCGCGGTATTTGCATCATAACTCTTGCAGAAGCTTCTAAGAAGCTCATAATTAGCAAAAGCACGTTTAAACAGCGCCTGTCCTAAAACATTGTTGTAATCACTTCCTTTAGCCTTCTGTTGCTCCAATCCGTTCAGAATTTCCAAAGCGTTATTAGCGTAGAAAACAGCACTGAAAGGACTGTTCCAATCTCTGATTTGCGGTGTTCCCTCGTATATATCCTTCGCCCAGATGTAAGAATTCCTTTCAATCACGGTAGCAGCCTCCCAACCCTGATAGTCGACATCATATTCATCGGCAGCCATCTGCGCCAGTCCGCTGCTTAGATTGTTCATGACATTGTTATCCAACAGTTTCTGTACATCGTTCAATGACGATGGGTTCAGTATACCCGAATTAGGTTTTTCATCTAAAAAGTCCTTCCTACTACATGCGCTTAAACCATATATCAGTACACCCAGCAGTAGTATATTACCTATTGATTTCATGATTTCTTTGTTTGTTAAGTTAAAATCTTGCACTGGCACCTATTGAGAAAATTCGGCTTTGTGGATAACCGTTATAGGCGTCCGGATCAATACCATACCTGTTCTCCCGCCAAACAATGCCTACGTTATTGACGTATGTAAATAGATCCAATTGTTTAAAGGGCAGGAAGGTCCCACTGTTTACGGTATAACCAAAACGAAGGTCCTGCACGCGGATATGGTTACCACTTTCCACTAAAACTTCCGAGTAGTTATAGAGCCGTGACCGGAACGAGTTGGCCGGATAAATCAATGAAGGCACCTGTGTATACAGTTCATCTCCCGGTTGTTGCCACCGCAGCTCATAATCCCGTTGCAACGCATTCACAAAACCACTATTACCATAAAGCGAGCTATTATCCAAGGAATAGCGCCTAAACACATAACCGAACTTGTAAAGAAGGTTAAAAGAGAAATTGAAATTTTTATATGAAAACGTATGCCGCATGCTTCCAAAAACTGTTGGCACCTTAGAGCCGCTATATATCAGATCATCCCTATTGGTATTAGTGGAGATAGCACTGTAATTGGTGCTTTCACTTCCATTAAGATAGCCGATAGGATTCCCCTCTTTATCTAAGCCCTTATACCGGAAACTGAACATGGCCCAATACGGATATCCCTCGATAGGATTTGCAGTTGTGTTGGAGATAATGGTATAATTATTACCTCCCTGCATCAGGTATTTGGTAACCCTGTCACTGCTCTGATTAAAAAGAAGGGTTGTATACCATTTGAAACGGCCATTCAGATTTATGGTATTAAGCTGGATATCCCATCCACGGGATTGTGTATTGGCTGTATTACCTGTAAAAGTCGTAATCCCGGTTTGCGGAGCAATAGGGCCGGGACCAATGAGATCTTCCCCTGTTTTACGCCAGTAATCAATATTCAGATTTAACCTGTCTTTAAGCAGACCAACATCAAGACCCACATTTATATTTTTGACCTTTTCCCACCTGAGAGAAGGATTTGGAGGATTAACGATATCGGCATAAAGTGCATTATAGATATTTATCAGGTAGGAAGCACTATTGGCAGTAAGATAAGCAGATGTCCCTTTATCTACATTTCCGGTGTAACCGAAGGTGGTGCGCAACTTGAACTGAGAAAGCCACTCGAATTGGAGAAATTCTTCTTTAGAACCTACCCAGGCAAAACCTACCGACCACAAGGGTACCCCTTTCTGGTTTGTTTTTACACCAAACAGATTAGATTCATCGCGCCGCGCGCTTACAGAAGCAATGTACCTGCTGTTGTATGTATAAGAAGCGTTGGTATAGTATGAGAGAAAGCGGTCTACAGTTAATGACTGCGTTATACCGGTATTGACGCGTCCGGTTGTACTCCCATAATAATATGCGTAGTTAGTGGTAAAATCAATGGCAGCATTCTGGTTAGTTTTCGTCTGTTCATCGTAACCATAATAGATTATACCATTCCTATCACTACGGTTATCTTTTATTTCGAATCCCGCAAGAGCACTTATCGCATGTTTGCCCCAGCTTTTGTTATAATCCAATTGAGCTCTTCCATTGTTGCTGTTCAGAGAGGCTGTGGTATTATTGAGAATCCCCCCTATCGGGACGCCATAACTTACCCCTCCATTACCGTAATCTATAGATGAATAAGTATTGATCAGATTGCGCGTATAAAAAGAATTTAGGTCATTGAAATTGTTATTTATGCTATGGCCTTTTTCAAGACCATAGCGTAGGGACACCTTTAGATCAGGTGTTAACTTATAGTTTGCGGCAAGATTAAACCGGTAACTGGTAAGGTTGGATTTATTGAACGCTCCTCTGTTTAATTCATCCAGCGGACGATAGGCCCAATCAAGCAGCTTCCCGTTTCCCGCTGTATCGGTGTAGTTCAATCGCAGCCCATTGGCATTAGTTAGGGAAAGTGCTTCGCCCTGGTCACCCATTAGCCGATCGTAAGGGTACAAGTTGCTGATCATGCCACCACTGCCCGAATAACTGCTGGAAAACACCAAATTTGAGGTAATCTCCAGCTTTTGCTGAAGAAGATAATAGGCATTGTTGACATTTAAGGTAAAGCGCTCAGCATTCGAATTGACCACATTATCTCTGTTCCTATCATATCCCCCCGATATGTAGTATTTGCTATTCACACCGCCACCGCTGATATTTAAGTTGTATTGCTGGTTTACTGTATTCTGGTGATAATGCCTCAGCAGATCTTTACGGCTATCGCGCTGCTTCATCTCATCAATTAACCGTGATGATTCTTCGGTAGGAATGAGTCCGTTACGCGCTTTTAAAAACACCTCTACTGCCGGGCTTAGGCCTTGGTAGCCATTTTTTATACGGTTATCATAAGCTCCCCTTTCAAACAGAAACTGTTCAACCGCTATATATTCTGCCGAGGATAACTGTGGTGTCCCAGCACTGTATAGTTCAGGCTTCGCGCCAACACTTAAATTCGAGCTAAAATTAACTTGATTTCCACCATTCAGTTTACCCCTCTTCGTGGTGATAACGATAACGCCATTCCCGGATCGGGCGCCCCATGCAGAAGCCGCTGCGGCATCTTTAAGTACCGTTATATCGGCAATGTCATTTGGGTTTATACTTGAAATATCACCATCATAGGCAAAGTTGTCTACCACAATTAAAGCCTGGTGATTTCCGGAAAGTGTACTTCTGCCTCTGATCTGGATAAGACTGGGATTATAGGCCTCAATGGATGATGAAGCACGAAATTGTAGGCCACTCGTCACTCCATCTAAACGATCCAGAATATTGGTTGATACCCTCCTATTCAGTAGCTTATTATCGATCTGTACAAAACTCCCTGTAGCTCTTTCTTTTGGCAGGGTCTGGTAACCTGTACTTACTTCTACTTCTTCCAGTTGGTTGCCGTTGTTTTCAAGCTGAACGGTAAACGGCCCAGCTTCTCTCCTATTGAAATTGATTTCGGTAGATTGATACCCTACAAAACTTATAAGTAAAACACCGCTGCTATCGCTAGTGAGAATGCGAAAAGCCCCATCCGCATTCGTGAGTACTTTTGTTTGCTTGCCTAGTATACTTACCGTAGCGCCATCCAAAGGTTCATTGGTAGTAGCCGAAAGTACCTTGCCTGTTACTGCGTAGCTGTTCTGAAAAGCCACGCCTGCGGCAGCAGGGTTGCCTACACCCCGCTGCCCGGCGTGAGCCAAACAAACACAGAACAAGATCTTTAGAGGTAAAAGGTATAAGGCGAATCGTTTTATAGTTAAACATTCTTTTATAGTAGCATATTTCATCTTTCGCAATAAATTAAGTTTGATTGGCATTTAAAAGAATCCGAGAAGTGATTTAAGAATCATCTCGTAATCCTCCCTTTGGTATTTAGGTTCAATTGGAAAACTTTTTTCAATGTCGATGAAGACGTCTCCTCTCTCAAACACCTCTTGGTGGGAAAAATAATATGCCATCATCACATTGATCAAATCTTTAACATAGTCTTCCAATTCCTGTTCTGTAGATTTTATGTCGCATTTACGTCCCTCCATTATCCAAAATAATTCTACAATCTTAGCAACTGCCTCCCAGCAGGAATACCGCTCCCAGAACTTATTGATTACGTCTGTTGGTTTGAAGCCTTTTTTCCGTATGCTATTTAATGCCAACATAAACGGGCTCTTATCCCAATCAGGTTTAGTCCTTGTATTATTCATATGTTTAGGTCAAGTTTAGCTGTTGATAGATAGTTGTTTGATCTATGAGAACACATTCATGAGCCACGCCTGCGGCAGCAGGGCTGCCTACACCCCACTGCCCGGCGTGAGCCAAACAAACACAGAACAAGATTTTTGTAGCGAAAGCTGCTATTAAAATATATGACTTATTAGATTTTAGGCCGCACAAGCTAAACCCTTTTTTTATCGTCATGTCGACCTTGCGGAGACATCTGTATTGAGCAAAAGGGCTAACATGTCGTTCCTCCCTGAGACTTGCAGTTCGTCGATCCTCAACATACCGTTCATCTCTAAAATTTGTCGTTGGCCGATCAAATTTGGAATTATTCCTTTCATTAACTGTTTTAATCAAATAATTTCTACATAATTTAGAAACTGTTGAATTTTCAATAAAATGAGCAAAAGTGAGCAAAATCATTTGGCACCTATGCCTATAAAGCCTATCTTTGAGACATAGGTAGCCCCTATGAACGTAAACCGTCATATTTGTTAAATTAGATTTAGGTGTTTTTGTTAAAAAATTTTAGATATAATCCACCCATTTGGACTATATAAATAGTCCATTAAGTCGAAAATAAGAATAGAATTTACGAGATTAGGTCGGAGCTGTAATAATGAGAATTATCGGATTTTGAAGTCGGTTTGCATGCGCGCGAGGCAGATTACAAGGCAGGCTTACGAGGTTTTTAGTTGGTTGGCTTTGGTGTCGGTTAAATAAAATCGTTTTCATAATCAATAATGGTTTATGAAACGATATCTCTCTAAAGCTTGCGGAAACTTTATTGGAATAAAACCAATAAGGTGAGCCTCAATGCTTTTGAACCGGTACCGTCAAGAACCGCTCAGACCGAAATCTGAGTTCCCCAAAAGGCTTACGTGAGACTCACCTTACTGAATATAACTTCCCCAAAGGTAGCAAAATTCAATAGTAAAGGCGAGCCCACGATCTACTCATGGGGAAATTTGACGGTTTCGTTCATGAGTGACATCGTTAGCAAGGAATATCTCCTTGACTTTAGTGTCGCTATGTTTAATTAATTCAAAGGTAACAGTAAATATTGAATATTACAAATTTGTAACATTATTTTTCATGCCACATTCTGAAAATACCCCAAAACAATATATTGATCCTAAAGCTCTTTCAGCATTTAGAGATGCTTTTTGGAATAAATGCAAAGAGAACGGAATCGTTCTTGAAGATTTAGTTGAACGATCAGGTTTAAGTTACATTCAAGTATATAGAATAGTTCGGGGCACCAAAAACACTTCTTTAAGTAACGTTATTGCAATGATTCGTGCAGCTGGATTTCAACCGAAAGACGTCTTTACTTTTACCATTGAAATTCCGGTGTATCCTCCATTGAGAAGTCAACGTAAGGATAAAGATGGAAAAAAACTACGTAAATCTCCTGGGCCAAGTTTCTTTGTTAAGGAATATATTGAGAATGGACATTTCGCGGCTGGCTTAAGTGCCGTCGAGCTAACGAAATCTGTAAACGAAGATTTGAATAAAGAATTCGATGAAGCTGATTTCTCCACTGAACTCGGTAGATTTTATGACAAGCAAAAACTTGACAGAAAAAAAGTTAACGGGATATACCATTATTTCGAAATAAAGGAGTGACACCATCAATGAAAGTGTCACAAATTGTGATACCAAACAATTAAACTGAAGTACTATGATACTTAATTTTTTAAATATTGGCACAGCAGAAATGCTCTTATTTGTCGCTCCAGTTATGGTTATAGGAATTTACACACTATACCAGTGCGTTAATAATCCGAACTTATCATCGACACAGCGTATTGTTTGGATAATCATCATTCTCTCAGTGCCGTTATTTGGCTGCTTGGGGTATCTCTTAACGTTTAAAACCAGTAAAAGCAATAGTACTATAAGAAAATAAACACAATGCTAAAAAAAAAGAGGTTTGCAATAGGCGTTCTGGTTCTTATAATTTTGCTCGTTGGAACGATGTTATTTCAAAAATCTTTAGAAAGTACTTCAATAAAACAATTGCAATTATCGGACGAACTCAACAATCGTTTAAGCAAAGAATATATCGTAAGTGTTACTAGAACATCCCATATACTATTTAAGTCATCGCTAATAGATACCCTCGATTTTATTCATTATGTAATACCTCCAATCGTGAATGCGTCGGATGATGACCGCTGGCGCGAACTTGTCCAAAACCGATATAGAAGATTAAGTATATCTCAAAAACCATTAAGTTTTTCGAGTTTTATCGATTCTTGTGAACAAATTAACAATGAGCTTAGGAGATGGTTTAAATATGAAAGAGTTCAGTTTTATGAAGACGCTGCGTCTTACGAGGATCTGGTAACACTGAAGAAAGGTACATGTATCGGTATGACTAACTTAGCCGTTTATACATTCCGTGCACTTGGAGTTCCAATAAGTATCGATATGGTACCGAATTGGGGAAACGTAAATTCTAGCGGCCATCAATGGAACGTTTTGATTACTAGGAATAAAAAGATACCATTTATGGGTGCGGAGTCTGATATGTTTGGTTATCAGCCTCTCGTTATTGCGAAAGATGTTAGTACCCAAACCGCTACATTCAAAATCCCGCCCAAAGTATATCGCGAATGTTCGACGTGCCCAAAAAGGTTTTTGTGGGGGGATAAAAGTGTTATCGATGTAACTGACGAATATTTTGAAACTAACGACATACATCTTCCATTGAGTGGGACATTTAATAACATTCAACTAAGCGTCTTCAGCAAAGGTGAATATATAGAGGTTGCTAACGGTGTTAAGGAAGAAAATCAATTCATTTTTACTCAAATGAGCGTAGGAGTATTATATTTTCCGACAATATCTTCTCAAATAGGTCATGTTCAAAACATCGGCTACCCTGTGTACCTTACGAAAAAGCAGCAAAAGCTGCTTAAGCCAAATATTAATGAGGCAACAAATATCAAAGTTGCTTATTTGAACTCTCTTCCGGAAACGCAAATGGCATATCTGACCAAATATGGGTATGATAAATTTGAAAAACAAAGTGGACAAAACACACTAGATTTTAGCCCAAAACCAGTAGAAGGTGTAATTTATGATCTTTATATGTGGGATCAAGGATGGCGCAAAATTCAAGAAGCGAGAGTACAGAAAGACACCAGTTTGACTTTTCATAATGCTCCTACAAATGCGGCTTATATTGTTGTGAAAAAAGGAGAACAAATTGCAAACACTAGGCCATTTATCTATGAAAATAACATTCAAATCTGGCTCTAAAGCGGCCGCATATTCTTTTATAGGCATTTATTGCCTGGTAGGGTGTGTCCTCTCTATGGCTTTTGATAGCAGATCTTTTTTAATGGGCATTTTATCTAGTTTATGTTTCCTATATATCACATTAAATAATAGTACTAAACTTAAAAAAGCAGGATGTCTCTTAATACTAGGTTTAGTATTTTGCCTATTGACCGTCTTCTCCAAAAAAGATTCAAGCCTAGGAAGGGCTTTAATATATAAAATAAGCAGTAAAGCACTTAGAGAGAATATGATAACAGGAATTGGGGTAGACCAGTTTGCACATAAATATTTGCTATTCCAGGCAGAATACTTTGAAAACCAAAAGTTCGATGAAAAGGAACTATTGCTGGCAGACAACACTTATTTCGCATTCAATGATTACTATCAATTAATCATAGAGCTAGGGATCGGTGCGGTTTTTGGGTTAGGAATACTATTTTTTTTATTGTTCACTATAATCAAACAATCACTCAAAAGCGATCAGTACAACAATATCTTTCTCTATGTGTCTATCATTAACATTGTTTCGATTTCAGTAGCAGCAGCGTTTACACACATATTTGACAGGCCATTACTATGCTTTATTTGGTTATTATCTCTTTTTTTCATTGTTGATCAGATAACTAACAGAAAACATCAACCTTTGTTATTAAGTACTATATTACTATCATACATATTCGCTATTTATACGGATGTAAAATATCAAAACACGCATTCCCAATTGGAAGAAGCAAATCTTCTGTGGGAAGCAGGGTATAAAAGCGATTCACTGCAGCACTTAAGGTGCTTATATCCAAACCTATCAGATCAGGTCGACTTCCTGTATTCTTTTGGAAAAAAGTTATACTTGGCTGGGGAGCTTGACCGAGCGATCTTAACACTGGAAAAATTAAAGACAATATATACTTTCAATCAATTATATCTTGATTTAGCTAAATGTCACGAAAGAGTTGGGAATGCAGACAGAGCCATAGAATATTACACTAAATCAGTTCACATGGTACCAAATCGATTCAATACCAGATATGAGTTATTCAACTATTATCTACGTACCGCTCAGATTAAAGATGCTATAAAGGTTGGGCAAGAAACGCTTTTGATCCCGGTCAAGGTTCCGTCAAAATTCACTGACTTTTATAGATCAGAAATTAAATCCAAATTAATTAAATTAAGAGTTGCAAATATTGAACAATAAATTTATTTTTATACCATCAAATCTTTTAAGTTTAATTAAATGAAAAATCTACTTATTCCTATTTTTTCACTACTTCTTGTATTACATGGATGTCAGAAAGAAACCAAAATAAATCAAAACAATTTAAGCACCTTTACTAAAGAAGAGGCAAAGGCTTTTTTAAGAGAGAATGTTGGATTGAAAACAAGCAATCTGGTGGTACCCACGAAATTAAGCCTAGCGCGTTCAAATACATCTACCCTTACCAGTTCTGAAGAGGTTGGAACCTTACTTTGGAATAAAGCCAATGAATATAGCTATGGCAGTGCAAATATAGTAGAAGTACCCTACGCAAAAAAAAGAAAAACTGTCTTTTTGTACAATTTTGTTGGTAATGCGGACCTTGATTCACCTCAAGAACTGAGAGCGGAGCACAGTTATACCAATCTTATGGTTTATAAAAAAGAAGATGGAAGTGTAGAGAAGTTTTTTGTAACATATATCCCAGATAAAAATTCGATCGGTTTAGATAATAACAGTAAAATAAGTGGATTGAGTGAACATTTTAACGGTTTTGTAGAATATAGAGACTGGGATCAGAATCTGTTATTTTTAATAAATGTCAAAAATGGTCTACTATATAGAAAGTTCGCCTTAAATGCAGGTGGGTCAGAAAGTGCGTTAAAAAGTTCTGCCGATATAATGGTAACGGCTTCAAGCTGTACGAATGTCTGCATCCCAGTTTATCAAGTTATCTGTGCTGGTCCTATAGAAAGTACTCGCGCTGCCAGCACAGAGACTTGCACAGTTAGGCAGATAGGACAAAATTGTGTTCAGGTTTGCTCCGATAACCCTAGCCCAAATGACCCACCATTTCCTCCTCCTCCCGGCACAGGAGGAGAGCCTAATAACAATGGTAACATCCAACAAACGTTTAATGAAATATTTGATATTCCTAATTCCTGTCCGAACGCAAGCGCACAAGCTGGCGCTTTAGCTACAGCTTTTGCGGAAATGACCAATCCAGCCTGGTTTAATCGTTATAGTAGATGCATGACTATGAAAATAATCAATGCGATACGAACCAGTAATCCTGCGGAACGCATTAAGATATGCATGGATGCAAATGTTCCACAAGCTAGTTATAGGGCTAACGAAAGAACTATACGGTTTAATAACGCTACGAATATTAACGCCGATAATTTATTGCATGAACTGTTTCATGTGTTACAGGATAAAAAGTATTTAAATGGAATACACCAATATCAGGATCCCATAGCAAATCCCCAGTTAAGGGGTTATTCAGATATAGAGTTTGAGCGAAATTTTTTTCAAGATCTAATGAACGCTGCCACAAATTTCAATCTGCCTAGTGCTTCTTCATCCCCTCAATATGAGAATTTTATAAAAGGTCTCACCCAAGGGGGAAATCTTAATAATGCCAAGAATTACATTAGTGGAGGGAGTTTCTTAGCCTATTTCAATTATCTTATTGAATTTAAAGAGCAACGCGCCGGTACTGTTTATGACAAGCCTCATGCTTTACTGACCCCTAAAGCACTTGAGTTTTTATTTCAGGATTCCAACTGTATCAATCTTCCGGCAAATTAAAATATTTAAGAGAAATATGGAATTGATCTTATTATGGCATCTAATGGTTAAACAGGTCATCATCGCATATGAATAATTTTTTTAGTCTGCTTTTACTACTATTTATTCTTTTATCTGATAGAGTTCAGGCAATCGTACTTGAATCAAAAGATTCTTGCGACATAAAAGAGTATAGGCTGCATGGCACCTTAGTCATTGGTAAAGCGGGTTTAAAGCTTGCTGATCGTAAAATTCCGTATCCCATGGACGGGCATTATCCCGCAGAGATAAAATACTTTCGTATTGAAGTAAAAAAGTTATTCATTTTAATAGCTAATACTTTTTCGGAAGAGAGAATTAAAGAATTGAGCGGAAAGGATTGTACGTTTTATCCTTATATGTATTTCGATACAACTGGAGTGAATATTGAAAACTACTTTTTTCTCAATAAAGGGCAGTCTTTTAAAGCAGAGGAGATATGTACCTTGGACTCGACTTTTAAAAAGGAAATATCCGCATGGTACGCAAAACATGGTTACGAGGAATGGGCATTAAAGAGAAGCCCGTATTTACTTCTTTATTACAGTTTTAAGTTTAGTGATATACTGAAATTTTTGAAAGATGATAAAACATTCCCTTCTTCCGTTACGAATATTCCAGCATCTTTACAGGAGAGACCTATGCAAGATAATCCCGATTGAAATCGCATCTAATGGTTAAACGGAAATGCTGCTATACATATGAAGAGGGTTCTCTGTAGTATACTATTTCTAACCATTCTAGCATATTATGAGATGCACGCACAAGTGCCGGGTTCAAAAATAGATATGGACAGTTGCCAAATCACCGAGTATCGTCTCAGTGGATTACAGACCGTTTTTGGCAGAACGGGTTTGACGCTTGCACAGGCAAGAGATACTGCTTCTAAGGATCTGCATCATAAAGGGGATGCAACTTTTTTCCGTATTGAAGTAAAAAAACTTTTTGCGCTAGCCGCAAATGCATTTTCAGAAGAAAGAATAAAAGATCTAAGTGCCAAAAACTGCTCACTTAGCACTTATCTGTATTTTGACACATCAGGTGTGAATCTGGAGAATTATTTCTTTATAAATAAAAGACAATCATTTAAGTCTGAAGAAATATGCATGCTGGATGCGGCTATTAAAAAAAATCTTACTGGTTGGTTTGCAAAACCCGGCTATATTGAGTGGTTACTAAAAAGGAGACTTTACTTATTAACAGGTTACAATTTTAGCTTTAGGGAGCTATGGATTTATAGAAGGGACGGTAAAACCTTTCCTAGATGGATTTTGGAGATTCCCGAATCTTTGCAGGTAAAGCCGCCGGTTAGGCAGAAGTAATTGAGAAAAAAATGAACTAGTCACAATTTGTGACCGGTCCAAAAGTCTCAAACATTAAAGTATAAATCCATATGCGTTTACCGAACACTGGGTGTTAATGTTAGCCAATGTACTAAAAAGCACGTTAGCTACTCAAATTAGCATCCGTCATTTCTTTGATTTTTTTTACTTTAGGGAAATGGTTGCACTAGTAAAGTGTTTGAAAGGAAAAAAATGTATTGAGATAATGAAGTGTAGTGAATGGGTAAACAATTAAAAAATCATTAACATTAAAAAACTAATTATGTTTTCACTCGGATTATTGTTTATGTATCTCATATGGATAGTATTTATTGCCATCGTACTATATGGTTTGTACAATGTGTTATCTGTGCTACTAGATCGGTACCTAGAGGCCAAACGAGATCATACCGCTGCACTTAGAGAACAAAACACGGTCTTGAAAGAAATTGCCACAGCCTTAAAAGAGAATGGCAGCAGTAATTCTCCTACTGATGTGGGTTAATGGAGTAATACAGTTCAGTTGCAAAACAAAAGAAACCATCATCAATGATACTAGAATCAGCTATATTATATGTAAAGCCTGAATTACAGGAACAGTTTGAGAAAGATTTCCAAATAGCAGGGCAATATATTAGCTCGATTAAGGGATACATCTGGCACTCGTTATCCAAATGCATCGAGCAACCAGATAAGTATCTTCTATTAGTAGAATGGGAAACTTTGGAAGATCATACTATTGGTTTCCACGAATCGCCGCAGTATCTAGAGTGGAAAAAATTGCTACACCATTACTACGATCCGTTTCCAGTAGTGGAACATTATACAAGCATAATTTCAAATAACAGCTAACATATAAATCATCCAGCATCAATCCAGATGATTATTTTGAAGATCTGATTGGTGTGAGTAGGACTGTTGAACTGACCGCACAACTTATCCGAATCAAAATATATAAAACCCCTTGACGATATATTTATTCCAAACCGTTGCATCCATCACAAAAGGTGATAGAGAAACAGGAAGGCTATACGATTATACAGCTTGACGTGATCTTGAATTATGAATTTTATTCCCAGGTATTGAGTTTTAGCTGCGCTGTCAAAGTAATCGGTCCAGAAAGTGTTCGATTCACCATGAAAGAAAAGTTGATCGTTATGTTGGAGAATTATTCGGAGTACCTTCACTGTGCACATACACTGCACATATAAACTAGAACTTTGAAGAAAAATAATGTTATGGCACAAGAAATTTCAGTAACTCTTTATTGTCAGACCTGCGGAAATTCAGATTTCACGTACAATGAGGACAAATCATGGTTAAAATGCAATATCTGTAATCGGGAATACCACGGCGGTATTGATGAACTGGCAAATTACAATCAAGAAAATATCCAGCATGCGGTTGACGAAGTTGGAGAAAAACTTGTGGACGATTTTACAAAAAATTTAGAAGCGAAATTCAAAAATAATAAATATATCAAATTTAAAAGAAGATGAATTTAGACTGGCAAGACCCTTCGTTTCTCCTTTCGGTGATAGCTATTTTAGGGACAATTTTTACATACTTTAAGCATGATAAAAAAATTAAATCGCAGGAGAAGCTTATTAATGACTATCAACTTGGCAAAATTGAGGAAGAGAAAATTCAAAAAAGACAAGCGGTAGTATGTGCTTCACTTATCACTGGTACTAAAGGACACCGTATATTGAGAGTTTATAACAAAGGGAAAGCTGCAGCTCGTAATGTGCGTTTAGTCATTAATAATGAACCAGACTATCTATATACTACTAATCCATTTCCTTTTCCGATATTAAATGAGCATGAGCATGTAGACCTAAATATTCATTTACATCATGGGTCACCCGATAATATATCATTTGAAATTTTATGGGATGATGAGTTTAAGATAGATAATTCACATATACAAACTGTGCAACTTAGTTGATTGTGACTAACGCTATTAACAAGAAATAGGCGTCATACGATGAAGATTCCTATACTATGTCCGATATGTGATAAAGTAGTGGTGCCATAAATTAGAGATATAGAGATAACCATCCATTAAACATGTCTAATTCCAGTTTTTCACTATATTTGGTTGCAATGAACGTATGAAATCGCATAACGCATGACCGAAACCAGTTTCCAGTTTTTAGAAGAAGAATTCCCGCTACTATTTAACCTAGCAAAAGCAGCGGAATATAATCTATATCAAGATCCAACCACCTCATTATTCAAATTGCGCCAATATGGAGAATACATGGCCAAGCAGATATTTGACACCTACGGTATGGACTTGCCCGAAGACAGTAAATTCCAAAACCTGGTGTACCTGCTACGAAACCAAGGTATATTACCCAGTAATGTCTACGATTATTTTACGATTCTTCGGAAACAAGGAAATGATGCCGTCCATGCATATAAAGGTACGACCCAAGAGGCGACTTCATCACTTTTTTCAGCATTCAAACTAGGCAAATGGTTTTATGAATCCTATTCCGTTAAGAACAGGAATATTGCCGATATCAAATTCCATAAACCCGAAAATCTCGACGCGCGCCATGCTTTACATTTGTTAGAAGAAGAAAACAAAGCGTTAAAAGCACAATACGACCAATTACTTCTACAGCAAAAAACCGTCAGCCAGGAGCAAAGACAGGCCTTTACCGAGCGGGCAAAACGCTCCGCTTCCAAATTAGATATGGACGAGGCGCAAACGCGCGAACTCATTGATGTCAACTTGCGGAAGATGGGCTGGGAAGCAGATACGAAATTGCTGAATGCTAAAGCCCATAAAACACAACCCGAGAAAGGCCGGAACATGGCGATTGCCGAGTGGCCGGTAAAAGGTGGTTATGCGGACTACGCCTTGTTTATTGGTACTAGCCTATATGGCGTGGTGGAGGCAAAAAAATACGGACAAGACATCTCTACCAATCTGGATCAAAGTAAGCGTTATGCGCTGAACATTATTCCGCAGGAAGGGATTGAAATACTAGGGGAATGGCAAGGTTATAAAGTGCCATTCCTTTACTCAACCAATGGAAGGGAATACCTCCAACAGATTGCGACAAAAAGTGGTATATGGTACCTTGATGTGCGGGAGACTTATAATAATTCCAAATCCATCAAAGGGTTTCATAGTCCGGATGATCTACGAAAGAAATTCGAACAAGATGTAGTCTTGGCTAATAAAAAATTACAAGCAAACTCACTGGACTTTTTACAGTCAACAACAGGCCTTAGCCTACGCGATTATCAGATCAAGGCCATTGAAGCCGCAGAAAGTATTGTCATTAATCATCCGGAGATTGATCGTGCTTTATTGGCTATGGCGACAGGAACAGGCAAAACGCGTACCATTATTGGACTAGCCTATCGCTTGACACAGACCAACCGTTTCAAACGTATCTTGTTTTTGGTGGATCGTACCTTATTGGCAAAGCAAGCTTTAGACGGATTTAAAGATTACAAAGTGGATGACCTCAAGAGCTTCCATGATATCTATCACATTGATGACCTTAAAACTTGGTGGCCGGATGTGGACAGCCGCATTCACTTTGCCACGGTACAGAGTATGGTGAAGCGATTGTTTTATAATGATGATGAACAAAAGTCGCTAAGCATCGATACATACGACTGCATCATTGTGGATGAAGCGCACCGAGGTTATTTATTAGACAAGGAAATGGATGACGAAGAACTGGTGTTCAAAAATCAGGATGACTACGTCAGTAAATACCGCCAGGTATTGGATTATTTCGATGCCTTTGCGATAGGACTAACGGCTACCCCGGCACTACATACTACGGAGATATTTAATAAGCCCATATTTAATTATGGATTACGTGAAGCGGTATTGGATGGTTATTTGGTGGACCAGGATCCACCGGTCAAGATCAAAACCAAACTCTCTGAAGAAGGTATTGTTTGGGAAAAAGGAGAAAAGCCAACGGTGTACGATAAAGAAGGGAATCAACTAATTGAATTGGATGAGCTGGACGACGAGCTTAAATTCGACGTTTCGGGATTCAACAAGCAGGTCATTACCGAGAATTTCAACCGAACCGTATTGCGCGAATTGGTAAATCACCTCGATCCAGATGGCGAGGCCAAAACGTTGGTATTCGCTGCTACAGATGAGCATGCAGATATGATTGTTAAAATTCTTAAGGAGGAGTTTGTGGCAGCTGGTATTCCTATACCGGATGATGCTGTGGCAAAGATTACCGGAAAATCGGACCAGCCCGAGGACAAAGTGAAACGGTATAAAAACGAGCAGTATCCAAATATTGCCGTTACAGTTGATCTGTTGACCACTGGTATCGATGTTCCTAAAATATGCAACCTGGTTTTCATGCGCCGTATTCGATCCCGTATCCTGTATGACCAAATGATTGGACGAGCTACCCGCCTATGTCCGGAGATCCACAAGGAAAGTTTTAAAGTGTTCGATGCAGTCAACCTATACGAAAGTATTAAGGATTATACGGAAATGAAACCCTTGGTAGTTAATCCATCTGCAGACTTTGCAACCTTGAGCAGCGAATTTCAACATATACAGACAGACGAACGTACTGCGCAGCAGGTGGATCAAATCATAGCCAAACTGCAACGCAAAAAGCAATCAATAGGTACCGACAATGAGAAGATCAAGTATTTTACAGGGGCAGATTCTTTGGATGAATTCATTCTTAGTATACGCGAAAAACCCATTTCAGAACAGGTTAAGGTACTGGCGAACAGCAATGACCTTTGGAAATACCTGGACGAATTCAAATCGGCCCCCGCACGGCAGTTTTACTCCAACCATGAGGATGTATTGCGTGAAGTAGTTTCTGGGTACGGTGCTTCCGAAAAACCGGAAGACTATATTGAAGGTTTTAAACGGTTTATCGAGGAAAACCAGAATAACATCGTAGCCTTAAAATTAATTGCTACGGCTCCTACACAATTAAAACGTAGTGACCTGAAAGAATTATTAATCTTGTTGGATACAAATGGCTATACTATTCGTACACTACGCGAAGCATGGAAATCTACCAAAAAGCAAGATGTAGCTGCCGATATTATTGCCTATATTCGCACGCTGACATTAGGATCAGAATTAGTTAGCAAGGAAGTTCGCGTCAAGCAAGCTTTTCAGAAGCTTTACAGTGAACAAAACTGGACGGTGCCACAAAAGAACTTGCTGGGTCGTATAGAAGCACAGATGATTGCAGAATCAGTAGTGACTATTGAGGATCTGAACAAAGAGCCTTTCGCTTCGACCTATGGAGGCTTTAATCGGATCAACCAGCGTTTTGACAACCATTTGCCGGACATCCTGCAAAAGATTAACAGCTATATGTATGACGGTAACCAAACGGCTTAATCACTATGAATAAAGTTTCAATTCGTTTTTTTGATGATCGCGAAGTACGTGCTATCTGGGACGATGAGCAAAATAAATGGTGGTTTTCGGTATTGGACATTGTGGCGGTACTGACCGATCAAAATGACTATACGAAAACCCGAAACTATTGGAAATACCTCAAAGCGAAATTAAAGAAAGAAAACAATCAGTTGGTTAGTAACACTACCCAACTGAAACTACTTGCTGCTGACGGTAAAAAATATAAGTCCGATATGTTAGATTATGATGGCATAATAGCATTGGGAAAAACCTTTCCGGGTACTAAAGCAAACCGATTTATAGAATGGTTTACTTATAGTGATGAGACCATAGACGGTAAAAGTAAAAATAAAGCTTATGCCTTATTCGAAAGCTCATTTATCGAGAGTATAGAAGTAGGTACTGTCAAGGGTTTACAGCAGATACATGCCTATTTGTTTGGTGGGCTGTATGATTTTGCGGGACAGATTCGCACAAAGAATATTGCTAAAGGTGGGTTTCAATTTGCTATGGCACAATACCTTTCGAATACGTTGAAAGATATAGAAGCTATGCCTGCAAATAATTTTGATCAGATTGTGGACAAGTATGTGGAAATGAATATTGCACACCCTTTTATGGAGGGTAATGGTAGAAGTACGCGTATCTGGCTTGATCTCATGCTAAAAAAGGAATTGAAAAAATGTGTGGATTGGAGTAAAATTTCCAAAAACGATTATCACCAGGCTATGATAAAAAGTGTAACAGACAGTCAAATATTGAAAGTAACCTTAGAAAATGCGCTGACCCATGATATTCACAGCCGAGAAATGTTTATGAAGGGCATTGACTATTCCTATTATTACGAAGAGAATTAATATATTAAAATGAGCGCAGAAGAAATTGCACAAAAACTCTGGAACCTCTGTAACGTCCTGCGTGATGACGGAGTAACCTATCACCAATACCTGAACGAACTAACCTATATCCTTTTTCTCAAACTTTCCGAAGTTAAAAACTTTGAACAGGATATTCCGGAAAAATACCGTTGGAGTAAATTTAAAACAATTAAAGACAATAAAGAGCTTTACGACACCTACCGAAACCTGTTAGCGAACATTTCTGCCGATTCAGAAAACGCGACTATTAAGGAGATTTATACCAATGCATCGAGCATGCTGCGCAAACCGGTTAACTTGCGTACGCTGGTGACGGCCATTGATAACATTAATTGGTTCGAGGACACGGAGAAAGATAAGATTGCAACGATCTACGAAGAATTACTGGAGAAAAACGCGAACGAAAAGAAATCCGGTGCGGGCCAGTATTTCACTCCCCGTCCGTTAATCAATGTGATGGTTGATTTAATCGTTCCAAAGATTGGTGAACGCTGGAATGACCCTGCAGCAGGTACATTTGGATTTATGATTGCGGCCGATCATTATCTGAAGCAAAAAACACAGGATTATTTCACACTAAGTGAGCAAGAACTTAAATTTCAAAAATACGAAGCTTTTACAGGCTGCGAATTGGTGCAGGATGCCCATCGTTTAGCGCTGATGAACGCGAAACTGCATGGTATTGAATCGCCAATCGTGATGACAGATACGCTAAGCCAAGACGGTGAAGCTTTCAAAAATTACGATGGTGTATTGGCGAACCCACCATTTGGCACTAAGAAAGGAGGAGAACGTCCTTCGCGTACCGATCTGACTTTCCTTAGCTCCAATAAACAACTCAATTTTCTTCAACATATCTACCGATCACTTAAAAAAGACGGCAAGGCACGAGCAGCAGTCGTCTTGCCAGACAATGTCCTTTTTGAAGATGGTGATGGATTGAAAATCCGTCGCGACTTAATGGATAAATGTAACTTACATACCATCCTACGCTTACCTACGGGTATCTTTTATGCGGCAGGTGTCAAGACCAATGTCTTGTTCTTTACACGCGGTAAGAGCGAAACAGGCAATACCAAAAATGTATGGGTATACGATATGCGGACCAATGCTCCTAGTTTTGGTAAACGCACGCCATTCACTCGTGCAGCCTTTGCAGATTTTGTAAAGGCTTATACCGGAGGCATTGGTATTGATGAGGTAAAAGACATTTGGCAAGGAAATATTGACGAAGGGAGGCGCACCGAGATTGCAAAGGAAGATCATCGTTGGCAATGCTTCTCGCGAGAAGCTATTGCCATCAAGGGTGATTCGCTGGATATCGGTTTGGTTGCTGACAGCTCATTGAGCAATGGTGAAGACCTGGGCGAGCCGATTGACATCGCTAGAGAAGCCATGCTCGAACTGCAAGCGATTAATAAGGAGTTGGAGGATTTAATTAAAGAATTGAGCTGATGGAAAAGTCATTGCCAAAGGGGTGGGTGAACCTTAAAATTGGAGACCTGTGCATTGTCGAACGTGGGGGATCACCCAGACCCATTAGTAAATTCTTAACCGATGAAATGGATGGAATAAATTGGATTAAGATTTCTGATGGTTCAAATTCGAATAAATACATACTAGCAACGAAAGAAAGAATTAAGAAAGAGGGAAAATCAAAATCCAGATATGTCCAATCTGGGGATTTGCTATTGTCAAATTCCATGTCTTTTGGCAGGCCATATATTCTTAAAACTGATGGCTGTATTCATGACGGTTGGTTGGTCCTAAAAAAGAGAATCTCCAATTCATATGACAATGAATTTCTTTATTATTTATTGTCTAGCGACTTTTTATATTCTCAATTTAACGATCTCGCATCTGGATCAACAGTAAGAAATTTAAATAAGGAACTGGTTTCGTCATGTACCTTAACATTTCCTCCACTCCCTGAACAAGAACGCATTGTAGCTAAGCTGGATAAACTCTTTGCGCAGCATGAGAAAATAAAAAAAGCCCTCGACCGCATTCCACAATTGCTTAAAGTGTTTCGTCAGCAGGTCTTGACTCAAGCGGTCACTGGTAAACTCACCGAACAATGGCGAGAGGGGAAAAAATTAAATGCACAGGCATATATTAATGGGGTGTTGTCAAAAAAGAAAAAGCAGGTACAAAACAAACAAATAAAGAAAGAAAAGCATATATCAAAAATAAAAATTGAGAATATATTACATACTATTCCCGATGATTGGGTCACTGGTAAATTAGGTGAAATTACTTCTTTCTCCAATGGAGATAGAGGTAAAAACTACCCGAATAGAGAAGAATATGTTGACGAAGGCATAGCATTTATTAACACTGGACATATTTTACGAAACGGCTATTTGGATGCTAATTCGATGAATTACATCACTCAAGAAAAATTTGACTCTTTATCGGGGGGAAAAATTGAGAAAAACGATTTAGTGTATTGTTTACGTGGAGCAACATTAGGTAAGACAGCCTTAGTCGAACAATTTGAAAAAGGTGCAATAGCCTCATCATTAGTTTTAATTCGTCCCATAGAGAACGTTTCGAAATGGTTTTTATATTATTTTTTAGTGAGCCCTATTGGAAGAAAGTATATTAAAGAATTTGATAATGGTTCAGCTCAACCAAATTTATCAGCTGAAAATGTTCGTAATTACATTATAGGGATTCCGCATTTCCATGAACAACAAGAAATCGTTCATCGCGTAAACAGCCTCTTTGCCAAAGCTGATGCTATCGAAACTCGTTATCAAGAGCTTAAGCTAAAAATCGACAAATTAGCTCAAGCCATTCTACACAAAGCCTTCAAAGGCGAGCTGGTACCACAACTCTCAACTGATGGCGATGCCAAGGATTTACTGGCTGAGATTATGGCGTTGAAGAAGGAGACTAAGAGATAGAACTATCAAAAATATTATGAGTGATCAATTAAATATGGGACAAGAATTCATTTGGAAGAACTTTCATTTGGGTACGGAGCTGGAAATCGCGGGAAATTTTATTTATGACGCAATGTACGCATTCGATCAAATGAAGCATTTCTATTTTGAAGCAGAAATATTTGATTGTCTTTATCATTTATCTGTTGGAATCGAAAGACTGCAAAAAATTACGTTGATACTACTTACAAGTTTCAATAATAATGTCGACCTCGAATTTGAAAAAAAATTAGTTAGTCATAGTTCACAGCATTTTCATCAACGCATCAGTTCGTTTAGAAAAATTCAATTGGGTAAAAATGAGAACAAGCTACTTACTCTATTAACCAAATTCTATGATAAAAACAGATATGGCCGTTTCAATTTTAGATCCTCAAATAAAGCTGAATATGAAAAGTACGATTTAATCCACTTTTTGAGCCACATTATGAAAGGATCTGATTTTGAAATAGATCCTAGCGATGTAATAACCATTAATGATGAATTGATTAAAGTAAAATTCGGAGATACAGTAAAAAAAATTGTAATACCCTACTACAATATTATTGAGGAAATTTGTAGAAAGCAGAACTTTTAC
>DATMSZ010000216.1:0-11229 GCA_035565175.1 Pseudosphingobacterium sp. | reverse complement strand
ATTAAACAACTTTCACAAGATGCAGCGTTAAAGCTGAAATTGTATTTAGCTACGCTTGGCAAACCTTCAGGAAAAATACACGATGTAATTACTGATGCCGATGCTGGTCTGCGCAGTGGCAACCTTTCGGAACTTACCATTATAACAGACTTAAAACCGGAAGGAGCACACAACCTAAGGCTTATTTTTGAAACATTGAAAGGCAATCTTGCCGGAGCCAAAGAAGTGGGTACACTACACGATATGCGCTTTGTGTTTTTGGAAAATGATACCAAATTACTTTTCTGCACTTGTTATGACGGCGATTGGGATACCTATATCAATGATTTTGCCACCAAAATACCGGAGATGATGGATTTGATTTTTGGAAATATTGAAGGATGGCCCGGCATAAAATCGCCCACAGTAAAAGAATTTATACTCAGCAAACAAATTACGGCTTCTGCCTGGTTTGTAAGCCACCCTAACCTTACCGTTGCCGATATTACAAGATTAGAAAAAATTGGTGACGGCCTGAACAAACTTTTGGAATTATAAGTTTCAAAAAAAATGCAATGAAATCAGAATATATCTTGTTTTCGGAAGAAGCCGAAGATCTGCCAAAAGATTTTGAGCAGCATACAACGGCCATCAATGCGGACGTGAAGGCGTTTGTAGAAAGGTCTCCTTCGGTGAGCAACACCAGCTACCATACAAGAGATGCCCATGCAAAAGGATATGCAGCGCTGAAAGCGGAGTTTACTATTCTTGATAATCTGCCAGACGAATTGGCGCAGGGAATTTATGCCAATCCTGGTAAGCACGAAGCTGTTGTTCGGTTTTCAAATGGGGCTGCCCGTGCTTCAATAGATAGGTTTAGCGGTAATGCACAAGGCTTGGCTATAAAAGTTTTGGATATACCCGGTAAAAAATTAGCACCCGGTGAAGAAGATTCAACCAATGTGGACTTTAACCTCATTAATCATCCCATCTTCTTTTGCAACTCTTCTCACGACTATATGTTTATAGACAAACTGTTTCACAGATTACACGAATACTTTGGCAAAGGTGCTTGGGGAAAAGTTGAATTGGCTTATCTGTGGACAACCGAAATGGGCAAAGCATTTCCAAGCAGAAACACCCTCAGGGAATTGAAGGCATTACTGTCTTTCCAGGACATTAAGCCCCAAAATACATTGTTGTACAATTTTTATAGCATGGGAGCGGTACGACATGGCAAATATATAGCAAAGCTGAGAGTAAGTCCCTGTGAGGAGTCGGTAAAGAAGGTAAATCAGATCGATGTAGATGTTAATAAGAACGACGAGGCATACCGAAAATCTATTTTAGAAATGATTCGTAAGCAGGACTTTAAATTTAAATTTCAGGTGCAGCTTTGCAAAGATCTTACAAAAATGCCTGTAAATGACCTTACTGTGGAATGGTCGCAGGAGTTGTCCCCCTTTCAAACGGTGGCAGAATTGTATATTCCCCAACAGGAAGTTGATGATGATGGAAATTTTGAAATAATGGAACATCTTTCCTTCACTCCTTTTCGCTGTTTAGAAGCCAACCGCCCAATGGGTGATCTTCAAATGGCAAGATTGAAGGCCTATCAAATTTCGTCAGAAACAAGGCATCGGCTTAATGGGAAGGAACGGAAAGAACCCCAAACGCTGAAAGAACTTTTTGGTTAACATTTTAAATGCTCAAATTTTAATAGTCTTATGTTCTTAAAAAATTTATTTAGACGCACTGCCGAAAAAATAGACTTGCAAGATATTCAAGCCATTATATTGCGTGAGAGGCCTCTACCTTATCACGGTGTAAATGTTTTTTTGGAAATTCTAGATACTGCTCCCGCCAAAGCGTTTTTGAAAGAAATAATACCTTACATTACCAATGCAAAAAATTGGTGGGATAATGATGACGCATGGCTTGCAATTGCTTTTACCTACGAGGGACTAAAGAAACTGGGTCTTCCACAGTCCACCATTGAAAGTTTTCCGGAAGCCTTTAAAAAAGGAATGGCTGCCCACAGCGAAAAACTAATGGATATTAATGAGAATGCACCCGAAAAATGGGATTCCGTTTTTAAAACAACCAATAACCATATTGCCATTTCCATCGTTGCAAAAAATAGAGATGATCTGGACTCCAAAAAAGTACTTGCCCTTCAAATATTGGAAAAGCACCAAGGTGTTAGATTGTGTTTTCAAGCAGATTTTGATACCCCTATAGAAGGCAATTTTAACCATTTTGGTTTTCGTGATGGTATCAGTAACCCAGAAATTGAAGGCAGTGGGGCAGAGCAGTTAAATTCAAAAGAACGGCCCATAAAGGCAGGTGAATTTATATTAGGATACACCAACGAAGCTGGTAACCATTATCCTATGCCACACCCACTTGAATTTGCCAGGAATGGTACGTTTGTCATTTTTAGAAAATATCACAGCCATGTTGCTGCATTCAATAAATACCTCAGCGAACAGGCAAAATCGAAAGATGAGCAGGAATTGTTAGCCGCTAAAATGGTAGGCAGATGGCGGAGTGGTGCTCCATTAAATATGTGTCCGTTTAAAGACAATGCTGCATTAGGGGCAGATGTTACAAAAAATAATGATTTTGATTTCAGCAATGACCAAAGTGGTAAGTTAGTGCCTTATTCAAGTCATATGCGCCGTATGAATCCGCGCAACAGTAAAATGGCTGTCATGTCGGATGTGAACCTGCATCGTATTATACGCAAAGGCGTAGGTTATGGGCCTGCATTACCAAATGGCAGCACTAAAGATGACGGTAAAGAGCGAGGACTTTATTTTATAGCCTTTAGTGCAAAAGCTATGGAGACCCTTGAATTTTTGCAAAAAGAATGGGTGAACAACGGAAACTTTGTCAGCCTCAAAAATGAAAGAGATCCTATGATAGGGCTCAACGAAGGCAAAGGGACTTTTACAATGCCCAGTGATCCTTTACCAAAACGCTTTATTGGAATGCCGACTTTCAATACATTAAAAGGGGGTATGTATTTATTTATGCCGGGCATAAATGCTATAAAATGGATGAGTGAAGCTTAGGTTACTCTTTCATTTATAATACCTTCACTAACAATGGTGCAACAGTAGCAGAAAGAATGATAAAGGTACAATGTGCCGATATTGACGTGGCCATTGACGGTATTATTGCCGAAGCCACGCACAACCTTTGGGAAGCCCTTGCAGAATGGGAATTTTTATTGGAACAAAAAACAATCTACAAACGGGTACAGGAAGTGAAGAAACTTCGGGAAAGCAAAGACGTGCAGATTGTAGCATACGAGCCGCGATATCAATCTGTTTTCAAAGCACTGAATGAAGAATGGATTTCCACCTATTTTGAAATAGAAGAAACCGACAGCAAAGCACTGGATAATCCCGAAGAATACATTCTGAGCAAAGGCGGTAGAATATTGGTGGCTCTCTACAACGGCGAACCGTTGGGCGTTTGTGCCTTAATTAAAATGGACGACCCCGACTACGATTTTGAAATGGCTAAAATGGCGGTATCACCCAAAGCACAGGGAAAAAGTATCGGCCGGTTATTGGGGCAAGCCATTATTAATGCGGCAAAGGAAATGGGAGCTTCAAAAATCTATCTGGAAAGCAATACGATTTTGAAACCCGCCATCAACCTATATTATAAATTGGGATTTCAAAAAATACCAGGACGACCAACGCCTTACAAACGTGCCAATATCCAAATGGAACTTGATTTAACGAAATTAAGCTAAATATGAAAATAGTCCTTTCAGATACAAAAGAAATCAGGAATTCAGCGTTGGGCATTATGGGGTACGGCATATTGCGGGCGAAGTAGTGGACGTATTCAGCCCGATAAGACAGGATTATTTATAACAAAAAACAAGATCATGAAATTAACAATCTATCAAGTGGATGCTTTTGCAGAGAAAGTTTTTAAAGGCAACCCTGCCGCTGTCTGTCCATTAACGGAATGGCTGTCGGACGATATACTATTAAAAATCGCAAAGGAAAACAACCTTGCCGAAACCGCTTTCTATATCGTCAAGGAAGATAATATTGAAATCCGCTGGTTCACACCGGGCGAAGAAGTTGACCTTTGCGGACACGCTACATTGGCTGCGGCATTTGTATTGAAAAATCAGGAGAATTTCAGGGAAAATACCATACCATTCTATTCTCCCCGCAGCGGTAATCTCCCCGTATCTTTTCAGGACGGGAAATATACCCTCAATTTTCCGGCAGACCAATTTGCTGAAACAGCATTGACCGGAGAACTTTTAAATGCAACCGATAAAAAACCCACTGCCGCGTTCAAAGGTAAAACCGATTATATGCTGGTATTTGAACAGCAGGAAGATATCGCAGCCTTACAACCCAATTTATCCCAAATAGCAGCCATAAAAGCAAGGGGGATTATCGTAACAGCAAAAGGCGAAAACCACGATTTTGTATCCCGCTTCTTTGCCCCGGCAGTTGGTGTAAACGAAGACCCCGTAACGGGATCAGCGCACACCACGCTTACCCCTTATTGGGGAAGGAAGCTGAATAAGAACGAATTAAGAGCTTTTCAACTTTCAGAACGGGGTGGTGAAATTTATTGCCGTTTACTGAACGATAGAGTAGAATTAATAGGTAAAGCTATATTATATCTGAAAGGTGAAATTTACATCTGATAAAAAAGTAGAAATGAGTGTAGAAACAGCAACCGGATATCAGCACAGTCAAAGGCAGACGTGGCCTCACTTTGCTTTCGTTGGTGCACGATACCGGGGCATATGTACAGGAGGTCATAGACCTCAAACCATCGAGTTTGAGGCTCGATACTCATGACCATAAGTTGGATCGCACATCGATTGTTGGTTCTTCCCATTGATTTTATTTTTCCTTCGCATGTTCGATAGTGTACACCCATTGTCCGATAACGTACTGTTAGTATTTTACCAGCTTTATTTTAAAACCTGTTGAAGCGGTTTTTTGGTATGGCAATGTATTTGGATATCGTTTGTAAGTTATCAAAATTAGATGCATGTGAAAACCAATTCTATAAAAGAGCATTTTTGTTCTTTCGGGTCATTAATACCCCTAATAATTAACCCTACGCCGAGAAAAAATATAATGCTGCTAAGCTGTTTAATGATTTCTTTTGGCCTAGCCCCGTCTTATGCTCAAACAGGTAAATCGCTGAATAGTATGACAGCATCCATCCAACATGGAAGATACCCCAACGTGGATGGTATAGTTATATCCCAACACGGTAAAATTGTCTACGAGAGATATTTTAACCGGTTTACCAGTGATAGTCTTCATGACAGCCGCTCTTCCTTCAAATCGATTACGGGAATACTCGTGGGTATCGCTATTGATAAAGGGTTTATTAAAAGTGTCAATGATAAAGTTTATTCCTACTTCCCTGAATATAAAAATTATAAAAACAAGGACAGCAGAAAAGATCATATGACCATTCGGCATCTCCTGGAAAATAAATCAGGTTTCGACTGTGAGGAATGGAACAATACCAAAAATTGTGAGGATGAAATGAGTTTATCCCAAGATTGGTTGAAATTCTCACTAGGGCTTCCCATGGCTCATATTCCCGGAACGCACTGGGCATATACCTCCATAAATACGATGATACTTGGCGGCATCATAGCGAATGCATCAAACATGTCAGTCTCCAAATTTGCTGAAAAATTTCTTTTCAATACTTTGGGAATTAAAAAGTACCGATGGACAAAAGATCCATCGGGGCATGAAATGACTGCAGGTTCATTTTATATCCTACCTATTGACATGGCAAAAATTGGCGAATTGATATTGAATAATGGCGCTTGGAAGGGTCGTCAAATCGTTTCCGGCAAATGGATCAAGGAGGCTACCAGGCCCCTTACAAGAATTGAGAATTATTCTTTTGTCGCCATTTCCAAAGCTGCCTCAGCCAATCCCCAGCCAACTTATTACGGCTATACATGGTACAGTGAAGAAATACGGGCCGATACCTTCAGCCATCAAGTAACTTTTGCTTCGGGCAACGGAGGCCAATATATCATGGTTATAGCCGATTTAGATTTGGTAGTTGTCTTTACGGGCAATAGTTATAACTCCAGTAGATCAAAACTACCTTTTGAAATACTGGTAGAATATATATTGCCCTATTTTGAGGGGAAATAATGAAGAACAATCTGTTGAATTTGAAAGGAAACAGAAGCCCCTAGCTATGCGATAAATCATTTTTTTGGCAAACGTAATTCAGCCACTATGATGATAAAAATCACTTCGTTTTAACCCAAATATAAGAACGTTTCGAACAGTTATTGCAGCGATATCTTTTCAGGGGAAGCCAACCGAGGAAAAACTTAACAAAAAATCCGCGGTGTACACGCGCGTCTAATTCACCTCGTTTGCATCTTGGACAGTTTCTGTAATTTGATATGTTGTTGGACTTAAGCCGTTCATTTTGAGAAGTAAGATGATTATTTCCCATGATAGCCAAAGCTAGTCAATTGTTTCCTGACTTGAAAACAATGAATATTAAAATGAAATGGTGTCATTAATTTAGGATCAACCATCTGTTTTGGCTTTATTGGTGTAGATATAAACACTTTCTATGTAAAAAATTTCACTTTTAATGTACTTATCGTTAAAATGCGCCAGATTTTTATCGAAGATTAACAGATTAGCCACGCGGCTGAATGTAGGCTGCCTAAATTTAAGCGGATATGCCCCCGCATTTATCGTTAACATACAAATAATAGATAGGATGGGACGACCGATGAAAAGAAAGAACCGGCATGAGCATACTTTGCCGGGTAACAGCTTAAAAGTTGGAGAGCGATCAAAGCTTTCAACATTGAAACAGGAAATGGTGCGTTCTATTTATAAGGAGCGGGGTAATCTGAATACACTGAAATCGAGGTTTCCGCAGATAGAGGGAGATCTCACGGTAGAATCGCTGGTTTATATGCTTGAAGCAGGATCATTGATAATAATGGTGAACGGCGAATATACCACAACAGTAAAAGGTCGTCAGCTTTTAAAGGAAAGTCAATAAGTCCATTGCACCTATCTGCCGGAAGATGGTGTATATGATTGGTGGACGAATAAATTTGCTTTTGGGGGAGGTGGAGGCGTTGGACCAAAAAAAATGATGAGCCGCATACTTATGACGAAGATCTGCCGATTTATTTTTTCCTGAAGAAGATTACGTTTTGGAGGTTAAACGGTCGTTATAAATCGACTTTACGGTGCGTTATAGCTTCATTTTTCTTATTTAATGAAAAATTCCTATCTTAGATATACCAAAACCTTCTTGATTATGAACGAATCTATACGTCAGGAACTTTATCAATCCGTTAAAGAACAAATTCCGAACTTTTGGCTCAGGCTAGCAGCTGTTACAGTGTTTTTCTTAAGTTTACATTTAGGCCCAATTCTGGACGCATATTCCAATCCGAGAGACATGTTAGCTGTACTGTCCTGCTACTTAGCTTATGTCGTTTTAACGGAGTGTACAAATAGCTATTTCATTAGGCATATAGATAGAATGATTACCAATTTACCTCGTGGCACGTTTACAAAACTTAAAGCGATCTATCCTTTACTGCTTGCAGGTTTTGTGCTTTCGTCCGCTTTTTTCACTTACTGTATTTTATTGACTCCTACGGGTGCGTCATTCAAAGATCCTTTGGTTATGATTTATGGTACCTTATGGGTACTGGTCATGTATTATTATTACAACTATCAACTCAATCCGAAAAGTTTAGACCTTGCCCTTTGGTCGACAAATAATGAAGGGGAAGGCGAACTAATAAGCATTCCTTCGATCATTCTGGCCAAAGTGCACGATTTTGATCAGAATCTCACGGTAATTCATGATGTAAAGGGAGATCGTTACTTTGTGGAAGGTAATAAGTTGCAAACAATCTTAGATTCCTATTTCGGAGATAAGTTCGAAAAAAGAGATGGAGAACTGCTGATTTCGAAGGACTTTTGGAAAGATAAAAATAAACCGCTATCAAAAAGATTTTACCTGTTGAGCGTCATGGGCGGAATGTCAGAGGTTGCCCTGTCAGCGTTCAAGTCTGTTACCCTTGATGATGGTCTTTATACCGTATTGACTCAATCTGATGTGTTTTTTATGCCAGCTCTGGATGAAATTGACGTCTTATTTCCAGCACGGCAATTTGAAATAGAGGATAACTGGGCCGGGCCAAAAGGGCAGGACCGAACGATTATTACACAGCAACTGCATGAGTTGGTCAAAAAGCACATCGCTTTTTTATCAATGAGCTACAGCTCTTCTGAAACAGAGACTTGACATTATGAAAAATTTACCATCTGAAATAAAGGCTTTAAAAAGAATAAAGGAAAGATTGGACCACCTTATGTCTGAGCATGGAACTCCGATTGAAATAAGATCCAATACACTTTATGATAGCGTTGTTAGAGAAGGAGAACTGAAAACTTTATTCCCTGATCAAAAGGCATTCAATGAGTTTTTGAGACAACAACATAATAACGGTATCTTAAAACAGATTATTCCTAACTATAGAGTAGATACATCGGATTACCGTTTTTACCAATGGTACTTCCATAGGGAGCCAGAAATTCAGTTCACCCATTTCCGAAATAGACTTGAAATACAATAAAGATTTATTGCCCTTTCCTAAATATGGAATACACACCCATGCTACGATTATAATGGAAAACAATCCGCAAAGAAGTATTAAGCCCATGACAATGTACAGGGCATATCCAAAGTTGAAGCGTTCAACTAGTTGTGGATATGAGGCAACTAGACCACCTACTAGAAATGTACCAAGGGCCAAGTACACGGCGCACTTGTTGTTGACACTGTCGTAGTAATGGTCAAATCTACCGATACAAAATCTAAGTCTTTCTTCTTCCGTTATCATAATTTTTAGTTTACGAATTTTATTTAAAAAATAAATTCGTAAACTTTATCTTTAATTGACTGATTAATGTTGGTTGTTGCGCCATTTTGTCTTATTAGTGATGAATTTGCTGGTGACAAAATCTGACATTATTTCTTTTTTAGTTTACATTGTATAAAAATATTGTAGTTTTGTAAACCTTTAGACGTTTATGTTGTTAACAGCCATGGAGGAAAGAAAAATGAATCAAATATTTGCAGAACGATTTAAATCAGCACGGTTACTCAATGGCTATTCATTGCAGGGACTTGCCGATGCTTTAGGTAATAAGGTTTCTAAACAAGCTATTCATAAGTATGAAAAGGGTGAGGTTATCCCTGACAGTGAAATGCTGTCCATGTTAAGTGAAGCTCTTAATGTGCGTCCCGATTATTTCTTTAGAAAACTGACTGTGGAACTGGGTTCCATTGAATATAGAAAACTTAAAAAAATGCCGGCAAAAGAAGAACGTAAGATTATTGAGCAGACCCGCGAATATCTTTCACGGTATCTTGAATTGGAAGAGATATTAGGGATTACCTATTCATTTTCGAATCCGTTAGCCGATTTTTCAGCAATAAGTAATTACGAACAGGTTGACGATGCTGCTATGCAGCTTCGGGAGGCCTGGGACTTGGGGACAGGGCCGATATTTAATATTCCCGAGCTCTTGGAAGATAAGCATATAAAGGTTGTTGCGATTGATGCGGACGTTGCCTTCGATGGTTTACAAACTTGGGTTAATGGAAACATTCCGGTTATTGCTTACAATAAGAATATATCCGGTAAGTTAGATCGTGTACGTTTTACTCTTTTACATGAGTTGGGGCATTTGTTATTGAAATTTGATGAACAGCTTACCGAAAATGAAAAGGAAAAACTTTGTCACCAATTTGCCGGATCTATGTTGCTCCCTAAAAATATATTACGTGAAGAGTTGGGAAATCATAGAGCACGCCTGTCAGTGATTGAAATTGGTAATATTAAAAAACAATACGGTGTTTCTATGCAGGCCCTTGTTTACAGGGCAAATATCTTGGGAATCGTAAATGATCACTACACTTCACAGTTCTTCAATATGATGAAGCAGATGGGATGGCGCAAAGAAGAGCCTATTGCTTACGAAGGTGTAGAGAAATCAAACCGATTTGATCAGTTGTTATATAGAGCCTTGGCTGAGGAATTGATTTCAATGAGCAAGGGTGCAGCATTAAAAAATATGAAGTTATCTGAATTTCGAAGTCAATCGCTGATTATGTAAAAAACAATGAAGCTTGCTATAACCGACGCCTGTATTTTTATCGACCTACATCTACTGGAACTTACCGAGCAATTTTTTCAGCTCGATATACAGGTGCATACTTCATTAGATGTTTTTAATGAGTTAAATGCTGAGCAGCAGCGTCTGCTCTCTGCTTATCGATCTGTGGGTAAACTCACAGTACACACCATCGAACAGCATGACCGCATTGTTATACATCAGATGGGTTATCCCCGAGCTTTGTCTGAAATGGATTGTACGGTGTTGTATTTAGCTGTTCGTTTGGAGGCTAAGGTTTTAAGCAGTGATAAGGCGGTGCGTAACTATGCTAAAAGTAATTGTATTGAATACCACGGCATGCTATGGATTTTGGATGAGTTAATTTCCCAGGGATGTATAGAAACCCAATTGGCAGCATCTAAACTTCGTAGACTAATAACTAGTAATTATATTTACCAGAATAATGCTACGCTCGTAGCCGAAATGAAGAAAAGATTGAAGCAATGGGATAAATGATTTTTAAATGGCTACTTGTACCTTTCTTGAAAAGCCAGAGGTATGACAATTGCATGTAACATATTTCAGGTCGGCAATCCGTTTTAATGATCTAAGGAGGAGTTTTGCTGAACCTACATTTTCTATCAAGTTATTTCGGCAAATGTGCAATCAATTCAACTTCCAATTTTGCTTGCGGCATATACAGTCGTTCTATTTGTACCCATGTGGCCGCTGGAAAGTCACCTTTGTAAATCGCCTTTCTAACGTAATTATATTTTTTCATAGCTTCAATATCTGTTGTATATAAATTTTCTTTTACAACATTTTCAAATGTAGATACCGATCTATCTACGGAACCTATATTCGAAAAATAACCATGATGTTTTAGGCGAGGTTACTCAGCCCCTAGCAACAAAGCAATTTCTTCAACGTGTACGGTGTGTTAACATTTTAATAACAGAGTTTTATGTTAAAATTAACCACTGGCACTTCATGTAAAAAAAATATAATTATTTTTTCATTATATCATTTCTGTTACTTA
>DATMSZ010000215.1:0-13923 GCA_035565175.1 Pseudosphingobacterium sp. | reverse complement strand
TATGCTATTGAAGGATATACACATGAGGAAATTGCGGATATTTTAAGAATTTCGATCGGAACATCAAAATCTAATCTTTTTAAAGCTCGTGCAAAATTAATGGAGATGCTTAAAAAATATGAAACGCAACCACCATCGGTTTTAGGAGATATTGATTTTAATGAGTAAGTGTGATGGAAGAGAATAACATGGATAAACTATTCAAAAACGGATTGAAAAATCCGGAAATGCCTTTTGAGGAGGCAGATTGGATAGCTATGGAGAAAAAACTCGATGCAAAAAAGGCGAAAAAAGTAAGATTCATTTGGATTGCAGCATTGAGCGCTGCGGCGGCCGTTATATTGACATTTTTTATTGCTATATGGTTACCTGCGCCATTTAATAAACCCCATGTTGATGTCGTTAAAAAACAAGATAGCGATAAGAAAAAGATTTCTCCTCAAATACCAGCACTTCCGTCTACTAAGCAAGCAACTATACATGCAGATAGTACGGATCGCGGTCTTTTTGTAGAACAAGGATCTGTTGAACCTTTGGAACAGGAGTTGAATGGACACCCAGATAAGAACTATGATTTATTATATAAAGATACTTTATTAGCTCAAGTGCAAACTAAATCGTACACGTTGCGTAGCGCTAATGAATTTAAGTTAATTCCAGCTTATACGGAGCGTATTTCAAGACCTGTTATTGAACCATCAAAGGAAAAGATATTGGGTAGAGAACACAAATCATCCTATCTTACCATTTTAGTAGCCCCTGATTTGACAAGCGTACAGGGGGCAGGCAATCAGCAATTTAGTCCTAATATTGGCGTGCTCTATACAAAGTCTTTGAGTAAAAAGCTGAGTGTTTCCGGTGGACTGCTCTATGCTAGAAAAAATTATAATTCGCCTTTTAGTTTTTACAGACCGAAGATACAAAGAGATTACGGCGTAACACCTAGCCAGGTTGATGCCGCCTGCGACGTATTGGATGTTCCCATTGAGTTCAATTATCAGGTTTTTAATAAAGGAACGACGAAGATCAAGGTGAGTGCCGGAGCTTCGAGTTACTTTATGTTAAGAGAGAAGTATCGTTTCTTTTATAATACGAAAGATGCTTATGGCGCAAAGAATACTTACAACAGTTACATGCCAAGTACCTACGAGGTGAAAGGGCAAAATAATCATCTATTGGGAGTGGCTAGTTTATCAGCCACGTTGGAACATCAGATAAACAACAATACAGTAATAGGCATCAGACCTTTTATAAAACTGCCAATGACAGGAATAGGTTATGGGCAAACTAAACTAGAATCTAAAGGATTGGCTGTTTCTGTAAGTTTTAAGCTTGGTGGAAGGGTTAAGTAGGGAAATAGTTAAGTAGTTGAGCAGCGCGCGCGGAACCTAAAGCGTTGTAGTACGAACGCTTCGAGCCGTGGTCATACTAAGCGTAGCGTAGTCAAAGTGTCTGTGTGAGTTATTCGATAGCCGCTGCTAAAGCCAATTACCCAGTTCTCGTAAGCAAGTATTCGACAAAACAAGCTAAAATAGAATCCCATCCTTCAGGAGCATTCATCATCTCTTGATACGCAGCACCTTGCTCTCCATGTCTCGAAAAATTTCTATGCTCTAATAAAATTATTGTATAACCATTCTCACCGGTAAACCTAATCTCCACTTCACTAGCTCTCTCGGGATTAGGTTCGGGAACCCTATTGGGGCCTATTTGCCAATAAAAGGCGAGTGAATTATCATCTATTTTTATTATTCTTCCCCAATCACATTGAAATCCATACGGACCAATTTCGGTGAAAAAACCATTAGCAATTGGATTAACTTTTAACGATACCAATTCATCTTGAGACCATGTGTATTCTCTAGGCCACCAATTACCAAGTTCTTGTAAAAAAATCTTAAACGCCTTTTCCTTCTCTGCGTCTACGATCACTTTTTTTTGAATACCGTTCATAACTGTAAATAATTGTTACCTCATGATCTATCACACATTAGTTTAACAAGTAATCTAAAAGATGGTTTTGAGATTTTTGGCCTAATTGATACGCATACTCGAAGTACCCTTGAGGTACAAAATACAGGGATGTTAGGTAGGACTCAGAGGTACTAAAAAGGTAGGTGAACCCTACGTGAAGGGTACGTGATAGGTGGAAAGAGCGAAGATAAGACGTCTCTTTAAGGAATAAAAAAGTGCGGTTGATCAAAACATCAACCGCACTTTTTTATTTAGTTCTTTTATAGCTAAAATTTCGCTCCAAATGTTAAGAAGACGTTGTTGCGAGTATTTGTTACATTGGCAATTGGTGTACTTACTTCATAGTCTGCCGGAAGTGAATATGGGAAAGTATCATATTTTTGTCTCCAGTTTTGGTAAGTAGCGTCTATATAATAATTCCCTATGCGGTAACCTAAACCGCCTGAAATTGTCTGTGCAGAATAGTCTAAATTTTTGTAAGGGTTTCCTGAATGGTTGTAACCACCGCGGATCATAAACTGTGGTGTTATCATATATTCAGCACCTACTTTCAAATTCACTGCACCCTGATAAGCTGCAGAAATATCATCAGCATATTGCATATCAAGTGCATTATCATCCGTAGTGATTTTCATGCTGGCATAATCTATAAACTCGATATCTGCACTAATTAATCCTTTACTTAACACAGCAGCTATACCGCCATTTAAACGGTAAGGTGAACGGAAATTATAATCGTAAGTAGAAGGTTCTTCTGGATACGTTAAAGGATCTCCAACAGGAGTTGTACTATTTGCCTCGTAATTTCTTACTTCAAAGAAATCACTGAAATCACTACTCATATTATACCAAGTAGGTGTTGTAGCAGAGACACCGATTCTGATGATATCGGTTGGACGATAAATTACACCCAATTTTACATTTACGCCCGTTCCTCTGGTTTGAGTCCAATTTTCATAATCATATTGATAATCAGTATTCAAATACTTGTTATAGTTCTGGTATTCTGGATGCGTTGGATCTAAAAACCTTGAACCTGCTGTTCCTACACCAAGTTGATTTCGATAATCAGTAAGAGTGGCTGCATCTATTAAATAACCATCTTCCTGGTAAACATGGTTGGTTCTATAATCCATGGTAGAGATACCAACCGACGCACCTAGATACAGTTTATTACTGTAATTGGCGCCAAAGGAAAGGTTTGTTTCAGATTGAGAGCCTCTAGTTTGATTGAACACTCTTTGTGTATTGTCTGGAACGGTCATAGGGTAATAAGTCGTGTTGGCTCCCGAACCGGCAAAGTCAACCAAGCCCGACTGCAAGCCAAAATCGCCGAAAACGCTGTTGGCATCATAAGCTTCAATACCCATCATGTCAGCCACACTGCTTTCGGTATTGTTACCTTGATAGTTAAGTTTAGAATAGAAGCTGTTGGTTTTATTATAACCTATACCGACATTAAAGTTAAGCCATCCAGTTTCTAGGTTACTTCCTCTTGCTCTCATATTGGGTAGATTAAAGACAATTCCCAATTGATTTAGTCCCACACGATCATAATTTGCATTTGTTTGGGTTCCGAAATAAGTAGCCTTATTGCGATCTCCAAAATAATCCAATGTTATGCCTATATCTGAATTATTAAAAAAACCTAATCCCGCAGGATTTCCTGATATAGAGCTTAAATCTCCACCCAAAGCTGTTTGGGCATTTCCCATTGCTTTAAATCTAGCGGTAGCACCTTGTTCGTATTGTGAGAACAAGAGACCTTCATCTATATTTTGAGCTTGGGATGTATAGGTCACCCCCAAAAGGAGGCACCACAGAGTAATCTTTTTGCTATTCATTTTAATAAGAATTGGTAATACTTAATAGATAATATATAAGGATAAACAGGTATTAGCTAAACGATCATTTCTACTATTAAATAAAAATAACCGACCTATTCAAAATAAATCTGATAAGTTGCCGGTTATTTTTTATTTATATCTATCTGCCACCGCGTCCGCCGCGAGCGCCGCCACCTCCTCCGCCGCGACTCATACCACCTCCGCCACCGCTAAAGCCACCTGATGAGCGACTTGGTGAAGGAGTGTAGGATGGTCTAGAGCTCTGCGTACTTGGTCTCGAATAACTTCCGCTTGGTCTTGATGTTGGTCTAGAGCCACTGCTTGGTCTGCTGATGGATCCAGATGGCCTTTGCATGCCGGATGGCCTATTATAATCTGGTCTTCCGCCTGTGCTTGGTCTCACCGTTGATGGACGATATCCACCACTTGGACGCCCAGATGTTCCAGGACGCATAGAAGAAGGTCTATTGCTAGGTCTTGATTGTCCTTCATATCTTCCATTTGCCCTATTATTCATATCACCATTACTTCTTGAAATGCCTGATCTTGAGCCTATTCCTCTTGAACTGGACACTCTACCATCTGATCTTGTACCATATGAAGTACGTGAGCTACCAGATCTTGAGGCATATCTTCCATTTACACCAACACTGGATCTGGTAATGGATGAACGACTGTTTAAACGACTGCTATAACCTGGACGAGCAGCATAAGTAGCGCGACTTACGTAACCGCCACCCCAGCCCCAGCCGGGATAACCCCAGCCGCCGCCCCAATAGCCACCGCCCCAGCCGGCGCCGTAGTAAGAATATGGGCCCCACCAAGGAGAATACCAACCGCCCCAGCCGCCAGCATAGTATGGGTTGCCCCAACGGCCACCCCAACCAAAGCCACCACCCCAGCCCCAACCGCTACTCCAGCCGAAACCGATACCTAAGCCTCCACCCCAGCCCCAGCCAGCGCCGTAGCTGTACCATGGGTCAAAAAATGGATCGTAATAGGTCATTCCGGGAGTTGCATATTGAAATCTATTGATACGGTTTGCATATTCAGAATCACTATATTCATCTGTATAGGCGTCTCCATAACTGTCGGCGTAGTCATCTTCGTAATAATTTCCATTCTGATCATCATATTGGTCATCATAAGCAGTGGTGTCCGAATCAGCATATTCATCATAACCATCTGCAGGTTGTGCATATGCATCATAATAATCCGGACTACGATAGGCTACTTCCTTTGCTTTACTCTTGCCTCCATAAACATCATCCTGAAAAGTATTTTGTGCATATTGAGGAGCAGCGCAAGCGCCGAGCGATAAGGCTCCTACTATCATAGCACCTTTTATAATTGATGGTTTACTTTTCATTGTTCTTCCTTTCACTATAATTGTGGTTTTGTATCTTTTAGACATACTTAAATCCAAAAGGTTTAACAGGTAAACGGCTGTAAAAATGTATCTGCTACAAAAATAATTTAATAATCCTTACATTCGCAAAATCACTGTAACTTTGAAGCGATTTTAACATTTTTAACAAACTTTAACATTTACGTTAGTTACAAAATACAAATATTATTCCAAACATACAACAATGAGTAAAGGTATAACCAGCAGAAAAGAAGATTATTCACAATGGTATAACGAATTAGTAAATAAAGCTGATTTGGCTGAGCATTCAGCCGTGCGCGGATGTATGGTTATTAAGCCTTACGGTTATGCTATATGGGAAAAAATGCAAGCGGCCTTAGATCAAATGTTTAAAGATACAGGGCATAGCAATGCCTATTTCCCCCTCTTCATTCCAAAGTCATTTTTTTCAAAAGAAGCTTCACACGTGGAAGGCTTTGCAACTGAATGTGCCGTTGTGACACATTATCGTCTAAAAAATGACGGAACTGGAAAAATTGTAGTGGATGAAGACGCTAAACTAGAAGAGGAGCTCATTGTTCGTCCAACTTCCGAAACAATTATATGGAACACCTATAAGGGATGGATACAGTCCTACCGTGATTTGCCCATTTTAGTAAATCAATGGGCAAATGTCGTGCGTTGGGAAATGCGGACACGCCTATTTCTGCGTACCGCCGAATTCTTGTGGCAGGAAGGGCATACCGCACACGCAACACAGGAGGAAGCGATCAAAGAAGCCGAACAGATGCTGGACGTATACACCACATTTGCAGAAGAATGGATGGCTTTACCAGTTATTAGAGGCAGAAAAACAGAAAATGAACGTTTCGCTGGGGCTCTCGATACTTATTGTATTGAAGCACTTATGCAAGATGGAAAGGCGCTTCAAGCGGGAACTTCCCACTTCCTTGGTCAGAATTTTGCGAAGGCCTTTGATGTAAAATTTACTTCGAAAGAAGGCAAATTAGATTATGTATGGGCAACATCTTGGGGAGTATCTACTCGTTTAATGGGTGCGCTGATTATGGCGCATTCTGATGACGCTGGTTTGGTTTTGCCTCCTAAATTAGCACCAATACAAGTTGTTGTTGTACCGATTTATAAAACAGATGAAGAAAGTAAACAAATAGGCGAATTAGTAGACAAACTTATTGTAGAGCTTAAACAGAAAGGTGTCTCCGTTAAGTATGACGATCGCGATACACAACGTCCGGGATTTAAGTTTGCTGAATGGGAATTAAAAGGTGTACCGGTAAGGATAGCTATTGGGGCCCGAGACTTACAGAACGGTACCGTGGAGTTGGCTAGGCGAGATACCCAAACAAAAGAGACCGTTTCAAGTGAGGGTTTAGCCGACAGAATTGAGCAACTGCTAACCGATATTCAGCAGAGCATTTTTGAAAAAGCATTAGCCTTTAAAAATGAACGAATCACAGAGGTTAACTCTTACGACGAGTTCAAAAAAGTGTTAGAGAGTGAGGGTGGTTTTATTTCAGCCCACTGGGATGGTACAACAGAAACAGAAAAACGAGTTAAAGAAGAGACCAAAGCAACTATTCGATGTATTCCGTTGGATAATAAACTAGAAGATGGTACGTGTATATTTACAGGAAAACCTTCTAAGCAGCGGGTATTGTTTGCTAAAGCATATTAATTAGTTACTCGTTATTGGTTATTAGAGATCAAACAAATAACGAATAACCAACAACTAACAACAAAATTTATGAAATTCGCAACAAAAGCTATACATGCAGGGCAACACCCAGATCCCACAACAGGAGCGGTGATGACGCCTATTTATCAGACATCTACCTACTGGCAAAAATCACCCGGTGATCATAAAGGTTACGAGTATTCTCGGGGCACAAACCCTACACGTAAAGCGTTAGAAGATTGCATTGCTTCATTGGAAAATGCGCAATATGGTTTGGCTTTTTCAAGTGGGATGGCTGCTACCGATACGGTGTTAAGGTTGTTGCGCCCTGGTGATGAAGTAATAACAGGGAATGACCTATACGGAGGTTCCTATCGTATTTTTACAAAGGTGTTTGAAAACTACGGCATTAAATTTCATTTTATAGATCTCAGTGATTCAACTAACATAAAGCAATATCTTTCTGATAAAACAAAGCTTATCTGGATTGAAACACCTACGAATCCTACTATGCAGATTATTGATATTGCCGCGGTTGGAGCGATTGCGAAAGAGGCGGGCATCCTTTACGTAGTAGATAACACCTTTGCTTCTCCCTATTTGCAGAATCCTATTGATCTGGGTGCTGATATTGTTATGCACTCCGTAACAAAATATATAGCTGGACACAGTGATGTCGTGATGGGGGCATTGGTAACAAATAATGAAGAGCTTTATAAGCAGCTGTTTTTCTATTATAATGCCTGTGGAGGCACTCCAGGACCTCAAGATAGTTTCTTGGCTCTACGAGGTATTAAAACACTGCATTTAAGAATGAAAGCTCATTGTGAAAATGGCCGACAAGTAGCTACTTATTTAAAGAGTCATCCACGTGTAGAGAAAATTTATTGGCCTGGTTTTGAGGATCATCCTAACCATAATGTGGCCAAAAAACAGATGCGTGATTTTGGCGGGATGATTTCTATTGTGCTGAAAAACGCTTCATTAGCAGATACTTTTAAAGTAGCATCTTCTTTTAAGGTTTTTACGCTAGCCGAATCGTTAGGAGGAGTAGAGTCTTTAATAAATCATCCAGCTACCATGACACATGGCTCAATACCTAAAGATGTACGAGAAAAAGTTGGAGTAGTTGATAATTTAATTCGTATTAGTGTGGGTGTAGAAGATATTGAAGATCTATTGGAAGATTTGAAGCAAGCATTAGGTTAATTTTTACCAATTAGCCAATTAGTAGTGAATTAGCCAATCATTAGCTAATTGGCTAACTGGCTAATTAGCTAATTGTTTATGTTAGATCTAAAGGAATTTCTGGAACGAAAAGTAGCTCAATATAATCAACCAGGTTTTATTGCGAATGATCCAATTTGCATTCCACATCAATTCTCTATAAAGCAAGACATAGAAATTATTGGCTTTTTTGCGGCTATATTGGCATGGGGTCAAAGAAAAACGATCATCAATAAATGCAACGAACTGATTGATAGGATGGATGGAACGCCTTATGAGTTTGTTATCAACCATGATGAAAAAGATCTGAAGGCTCTTTTAGGATTTAAGCACCGTACATTTAATGATACCGATTTGCTTTACTTTATAAGTTTCTTTAAAAGCCACTATAAGCAATTCGATTCATTGGAACAGGCCTTTGTTCGTAAAGCGCGGATCTCAGCCTTTAGAAAAGAATATTTTGTTGAAGAGGAAGGGGAGAGCGAGGTAATAGAATTAAGTGGAGAGGTCTGTTATCAACAGGAAATGATCGTTAAACCCTTTAGTGTAGAGTCGGCGCTTAATAATTTTCGCTCTTATTTTTTTAGTTTGCCTGATTATCCATCACGAACAAAAAAACACATTAGCTCTCCGCTTCAGAAATCTACTTGTAAACGATTAAATATGTTCTTACGGTGGATGGTGCGAGATGATCCGCAGGGAGTTGATTTTGGTTTATGGAAAGAGATTCCGATGAGCGCGCTTATTTGCCCTTGCGACGTTCATGTGGAGCGGGTTGCGCGTTATTTTAATCTAATAACTCGAAAGCAAACGGATTGGCAAACAGCTGTCGAACTTACAGAAAATCTCCGGTTACTGGATCCGGAAGACCCCGTGAAATACGATTTTGCCCTATTTGGATTGGGAGTAGAAGGGGAACTTTAGGTTAATTAGCCAATTTATCAATTAGCTAATTATCACATTGGCTAATTCTTCACTGCTCTTAACATCTCCCTCTTCCCTGGTGCCCCCGGTGCTTTCTCAATCGAAAAGCCTAATGATTTCATGATCCTTTTTAAATTTCCGGTAATAGCATAGGTCACAAATACACCGCCAGGTTTCAAGAAATGACAAACATGACTAAGGGTTTCGATAGTCCACATTTCTGGCTGACGAACGGCTGCAAAAGCATCGAAATAAAGCACATCATAAACATGAGTAGTGTTAAAGTCTAATACCAGCTGGTGCACCACTTCGAATGATATACCCTCGGTAAGCGGCTGTGGCTGCTTCAGAGCGTTGTCGTAACGATTAATAAATGAAGCCCAAATGGAAGGCGACACTTCTTTCTCGTATCCTGATTCATTAATAGTGTCTAGCGTGAGAGGGTAAGCCTCGATGCCAGTATATGTTAACACTAACTGCGTTTCATGACAATAGTTGGCTGTTATCAGGAAATTTAGACCTGTTCCAAATCCAATCTCTAAAATGGATATAGGAATGCCCGTTGCGACGGCTTCTTTTGATAGAAAATGTTGTAAGCCAGCCGCTAAGAATACATGTTTACTCTCCTGTACAGCTCCGCGTGTTGAATGATAATGCTCGCCCACTATTGGGTTGAAAATTGTTTTGGAGCCATCGTCGGTAATTATAAAATCCATCGTTTTACGTTAAGTTGTTGAGACGTTGAATAGTCTAGTAGTGAAAACGTCGAATAGTTGAGTCGTTAAAACCTTTAGTAGTTAAACCACTCAACTACTTTTCTACTTAACTACTTCTCTATTTAACAAATTCATTCACAGCGGTGCTCATATCATACACGGGAACTTTCATAGCATGTGCTATAATACTCGATCCGATAGCCGAACGATATCCTCCTGCGCAATGAACTACAATAGGTTTTTCATCGGGTATCAAGTGAACGGACTCTCGCAAACGTGGTAAAGGAATATTAATCGATTCTTTAAATAATTTGCCTTCTTTTACTTCTCCCTCGTTCCTAATATCGACAATCGTAAATTGATTTGGATTTTCCTTGAATGATGTTAGATCAAACGTATCAGAAGCTTTGTTGCCAGCGGCGGCAATCAAATATCCTTTACATTGTGTTTCATAACCAATTTTTGCAAGCTTTTCGATCGCTTCCTTCGTCTGTTCTGACGTATCTGAAATTAAATAGAAAGATTCACCCGGAGCAACGATACTTCCCAACCATGTCTCAAATTTATTGCCATTTGGAATATTGATGGCTTGTGGAAAATGTCCTAATCTATATTTCTCTGCCGAACGAATATCGATTTGTAATACGTCCGTTCTTAGGGTTTCTGCTTCTTCTACCTGTATGATGTGCCCGATGCTCGTGTCAAAATTATCGGCTCCCATACGATTAAGGGCAACATCAAAGGCGAAATATTTGGGAACAAAAGGTTGGTCAGTAGTAAGTAACTCAACGAACGATTCTTCATCCATTCTCTGCAGCGCGTGGTTATTCTCCAGTTCACGTCCGATAGTACTTTGCAAATCTTGACCCATATTTTTACCACATAGGGAGCCTGGACCATGTGCCGGGTAAACTACCACATTTTTAGGTAGAACAGCAATTTTATTTCTTAATGAATAATACATAGCCCTAGCTAATTCAGCCGCTTTGGCTTGTAGACTTCCCACATTTTCTCGTAAATCTGGTCTACCGACGTCTCCTACAAAAAGGGTATCCCCCGTGAAAAGGGCCTTTTCGTGCCCCGTCTCGTCTAACGCTAATACGCAAATACTATCTGGAGAATGGCCAGGTGTATTAAGTGCTTTGAGCGAGACATTTCCCACGGCAAGTACATCACCGTCATCAAAAGTTGTATGTGGGTAGGTAGCCCCAACAAGCTTGCTAGTATAAATCGTAGCTCTAGTTTTTTTATGAAGCTCCAAATGTGAACTTACAAAATCGGCGTGTGGATGTGTTTCGATCACACCAATAATCTTGGCATGATTTTCTCTTGCAAAGGCGAGATAAGGATCGGGATTTCTTGCTGGATCGATGAATACAACTTCATGGTTACTTAAAATAGCGTATGAGGCATGTGCTAGTCCGGTATCGTAAAATTGCTCTATATGCATAAACTGAAAATATAGACAAAGGTACAAAAACCGATCAGCTCAACAGACGTAATATTGTCATATAAATATAATGAGAGTACTTATTAATATAATTGGCCTTTCCTTTTTATTAACTGTTTTCTCTGAGAGACTGCATGATCGCGTTTTTGATTCCCAACAAAGCATCGGTGAAATTACGGCAAGCGAAATAGATGAAGCCTCTGGTTTAGTTTGTGGAATAAATAACAAAGGATACTTCTGGACACATAATGATAGTGGAGATAAGGCTAGGGTATTCTTGCTGGATAGTGCCGCCAAGTTAACAGCGACCTACTATTTAGATGGAATTCAATCACGCGATTGGGAGGATATTGCTAGCATGACAGAGCACGGTAAAAACTATTTATTAGTGGGTGATATAGGCGATAACCTAGGCCATCATCACACTATCCATGTTCATCGTTTTGAAGAACCTCGTTTTTACCCAGGCAGTAATGCTATAGATACGATTAAGCATAAAGATATTACTACGTATACCTTTCGGTACGAAGACGGTCCTCGTGATGCCGAATCGTTGTTTTTTGATCCAGTGACTAAGAAGCTTTACATTATAAGCAAGCGTGATCTCATGGCCGGCATTTATGAAACTACTTTGCCCGATAATAGCGACGATACATTGGTGTTAAAAAGAAAAGCTTCTATCCCTTACACCTTCATCACCAGTGCAGATATTTCTGCGGATGGCAAGGAAGTATTAATAAAAAACCTATTAAATGTCTACTACTGGAAACGGAAACAGGGGGAGTCTATCGTTCAGCTCTTTAAAAGAGAGGGCCTTATGCAGCCATATGATGCGGAACCGCAAGGAGAAGCTATTACTTTTGCCAGGGACGGATCGGGTTATTATACAACAAGTGAACGTCCATTTGGATTAAATGCCAATATCTATTTCTATCCTAGAAAAAAGAAATAGCTGCGCTAAAGCTCCATTCCATTTTTTCCAATAAGTTGTAAGATCTTATAATGGTTTATGAGCCCAATTGGCTACCCATTTTTTTACCCTATTAACTATTTATTAACCTAAACTTAATGACTTGTTGTTGTTAACTAAACATAAACTTAATGGTTGTTTTGTCAATTGACAACTGTTTGTTTTATAGGTGTTTATGTTGTTTTTTGTATGCTTTGTTGCTCTTTGGTTAACACCAATTGGCGGTCAGTTTATTTTTTGTAACGTCTTCGCCAGACTGTTTTCATGGCACATTCTTCAATTTAGCGGCGTCAACAAATACGCTGCAAATGTTTGGAAGCAAAACACTTAAACCATTTCAAAAAATGAAAAGATTTTTTACAACAAGCTTACTTATTATGGCCACTTTACTGGGACGTGCACAGGGGCATGGTGTTATCTCAGGAAAGATCATGGAAGCGATTAGTAGAGCCTCCCTGCCAGGAGCTACCATTCGTTTAAATGTGGGAAATAGATATACTATTTCTGATCAAACAGGTAATTACGAGTTTTTAAATGTACCTGCGGGTGCTTATGAGCTCGAAGTAGTATATATGGGTTATCAGACAAAAAAACAAACCGTTACCGTGCAAGCAGGGCAAAATAGCGTTGTAGATCTGTCAATGGAAGACGGTTCAGTAACAATGAATGAAGTGGTCATAATGGGCGATCGGTTAAGAGGGCAGGCCAGGGCGCTTAATCAGCAAAAAAATAAATCCAATATTACCAATATCATATCCTCAGATCAGGTAGGAAGGTTTCCCGATGCCAATATAGGCGATGCCTTGCGTAGGGTCCCAGGTATTACTATGCAGAACGATCAGGGAGAAGCCAGAAATATTATTGTTAGGGGTTTATCTCCCGAATTGAACTCCGTAACACTCAATGGCGACCGGATACCGTCGGCAGAAGGAGATAATCGTAGAGTACAGATGGACTTAATCCCCTCGGATATGATTTCTTCAATAGAAGTAAACAAAACCTTGACACCTGATATGGACGCCGACGCCATCGGTGGTTCGGTAAATCTTATTACCCGCGCTTCGCCTAATGGACAACGTATATCGGCTACTTTGGGTGGTGGTTATAATCCGCTGCACACAACACCTATCTATACCGGTGCGTTCGTTTACGGAAATCGTTTTGCAAACAATAAATTCGGTATGGTGATCAGCGGTTCTTACAATAATAACCAACTAGGCTCGGAGGGATTAGAAGGGGAATGGAAAGAAGATAAAGACGGAAAAGCTTGGTTAAGTAGAGAGGATGTAAGACGATATAATGTGCAACGTATAAGGAGAAGTATCGCTGGAGCGTTCGATTATAAAATTAACGATAGTCATAGTTTATACGCCAATATCATGTATAACTGGCGAGACGACTGGGAGAATCGTTACCGCGTGCGTACGGATATGAAATTGGCCGATGAGGATGCTGGAATAGCAGGTGGTTTCAAACTAGATAAAATTTCAAGAGAAACAAAAGGTGGAATAGGAAGCGATCGAAATAAATATACGCGATTGGAAGATCAACGGGTGCAAAATTATTCGTTAGGCGGTAACCACCTTTTAGGTGCTGCCTTAGATATGGACTGGGGTGTAAGTTATTCGAAAGCTAGCGAAGAACGGCCACATGAACGCTATATCAATTATGAAGGAGAAGCAGATGTGGCTATTCAACAGGTGCCCTCAAATAATGATCGGCCGATCGATTTAGTCTATTCAAAACCAGA
>DATMSZ010000214.1:0-34944 GCA_035565175.1 Pseudosphingobacterium sp. | reverse complement strand
AGTGTTTCATTTGCTTGTTCCATATCCCAACTAATTAGCTAACTCTTGTAAAAGTAATACGGCTTCATCAACACTATGAATCCTTTCAAAACCTATTCGCAAACTCCCTTTCACCTCTTTAAGATTACAGATAGATGGGTTTTGCTGTACAAATTGCAATACTCTACCAAATTGCTCACTTTCAAAATAGGGCGATTTTTTGTTGCTAACAAAATAGCCCCTTAATATATTCTTCTTATAAGAAATCTTCTCAAAGCCTATTTTCTTTCCGTACCACTGCAAGCGCAATGTATTCATCAATTCTTTAACAGATGGTGGAACCGGGCCAAACCGGTCTCTCAGTTCTTTCTCAAACGCAATAATTTCATTTTCATCTTTTAATTCCGCTAGCTGGTTATAAAGATTGTAGCGTTCTCCGATATTTGTAACATAGGAGTCTGGTATATAGACCTCCAAATCGGTATCAACTTGCGTAAAATTAACATAGGTTCTTACTTTATCATCTTTGAATAAGCCTTCAAACTCGTCATCTTTCAATTCTTGAATAGCCTCATCTAATATTTTATGATACATCTCAAAGCCAATTTCAGCAATGAAACCACTTTGTTCTGCTCCGAGCAGGTTGCCACTTCCTCTAATATCCAAATCTCTCATGGCGACATTAAAACCACTCCCTAATTCACTGAACTCTTCTATTGCACTTAACCTCTTCCGTGCTTCTGGAGTAAGCGTAGATAGCGGCGGGCTTAAAAGATAACAAAAGGCTTTTTTGTTCGACCGTCCTACTCTCCCGCGCATTTGATGCAGGTCGCTCAAACCAAACATATGCGCATGATTTATGATTATTGTGTTGGCATTCGGGATATCGAGCCCAGCCTCTATGATTGTTGTAGCCACCAAGACATCATATTCATTATTAATAAATTTAAGCATAACATCTTCCAACGCGTCTCCCTCCAATTGGCCATGCGCAACTCCACAGCGCGCTTGAGGCACTAGTTTTGTGATCATGGCTCCGAGTTGCTTAAGGTCCTGAACCCTATTGTGGATAAAAAATATCTGCCCACCTCTATTAATCTCAAAGGCAACCGCTTCCTGAATTAACTTCTCATTAAATATATGAAGTTCGGTCTGAACGGGTTGCCTATTAGGTGGGGGAGTACTAATTATGCTTAAATCCCGTGCTCCCATTAAAGAAAAATGGAGCGTTCTTGGTATAGGCGTTGCCGTAAGTGTCAACGTATCGACATTCACCCTAAGCTGTTTTAGCTTCTCTTTCACTCCGACACCAAATTTTTGTTCCTCATCAATTACCAGTAATCCCAGATCCTTGAACTTGATGTCTTTACTTACCAGTCTATGCGTTCCGATAATAATATCGACTTCTCCAGTTGATAAGCGTTGTAATGTTTCCTTAATCTGCTTTGCTGTCTTAAATCTATTTATATAATCGATGTTACAGGGGAAATTCTTCAGCCGTTCCGAAAATGTCCTAAAGTGTTGTGAAGCCAAAATCGTTGTCGGAACCAATACTGCTACTTGTTTACTGTCTGCTACCGATTTAAAAGCAGCCCGTATAGCTACCTCCGTTTTTCCGAAGCCCACATCCCCGCATACCAACCTATCCATCGGATGGGGTGCCTCCATATCTCGCTTTACATCTGCAGTGGCTTTTTCCTGATCTGGAGTATCCTCATAAATAAAAGATGCTTCGAGTTCTGTTTGTAAATACGTGTCCGGTCCGAAAGCATTTCCTGTCTGTGCCTTACGTTGTGCATAGAGCTTTATCAGGTCCCGCGCAATATCTTTAACTTTTTTTTTAGTGGTCTTCTTAAGCTTTTCCCAGGTATCCGTGCCTAATTTGTTCATTTTGGGCACTGTTCCTTCCTTACCTGAGTATTTGCTAATACGATTCAACGAATTGATGTTTACGTACAGTAGATCATTATCTGCGTAAACTAAACGGATCATTTCCTGCATTTTCCCATTAACTTCTACCTTCTCTAAACCCGCATATTTCCCTATACCGTGATCTATATGTGTGATATAATCACCCGGTTTTAAATCCTTTAACTCCTTTAAAGTAATTGCTTGGGAGCGTGCATAACCCTTTTTGTGCTTATACTTATAATATCTATCAAAAATCTGATGGTCCGTATAGCAAACCAACTTTAGGTTCTCATCGATAAAGCCCTCTCTAAGCGCTAAATTTATTGGTGTAAATTTTACCTGCTTATCTAGGTCATCCAATATCGCGAATAGCCGTTCAATTTGTTTCGGAGAATCGCTGAAGATAAAATTATGCATTCCTCGCGTATCATTCTCTTTTATGTTATGTATAAGAAGATTGAAATCTTTATTAAAAGACGGTTGGGGCCTGTAGTCAAAGCTTATCTGATGATCTGCACTATAGAAAAACTGTTTCCCAAACTCCACAACTGGAAAATCTTGCAACATATTCGCCAAGATTTTATTATCGCTGAAGCTAAACTTTGGATCAATCCAATCAGGATTGCGTTCTTTATTAACGGTAGAAAGAGCAGCCCATAATTTAGTTGCATCTTTATACCCCTTCTCTATAATATCTAATGTAAATTGCACATCTTTTATCCATATAACGGCGTCGCTATCTATAAATTCCAATAATGAAATATTATTTTCAGTTAAAAACTTCGCTTGGACGTTAGGTACAATTGTTACCGTATGGATCTTATTTACTGAAAGCTGATTTTCGGTATCAAACGTTCGGATACTCTCCACTAAATCGCCAAAAAATTCAACCCGATATGGTAAATCGTTTGAAAAAGAAAAAATATCTACAATTCCACCTCTTATAGCAAACTGCCCTGGCTCAAAGACAAAATCAACCCGTTCGAAATCATACTCGATTAAAAACTCATTTATAAAATCGATATCAAGCTTTGCATTTTCGAATATCTCAAGTGTATTTTTAGTCAGTTCATTACGATTAATAACCTTTTCTGCCAACGCTTCAGGATAAGTTACTATCATTTTCGGCAACTCAGAGGTATGACTAACGGTATTTAACGTTTCAGCCCGCTGCAATACGTGCAAACTATCTGCTTGTGTAAAATCGAAGGGTTTACGATATGAAGAGGGAAAAAACAACACCTGTCTATCTAAAAGACCTTCTAAATCACTTAAAAAAAAGGCGGCTTCTTCATAGTCCGGAAGTACGAAAATAAAAGGCCTTTGCTGGAGATTATAAGAAGAAACAGCCACTATTGCATCTGCAGATCCAATTAAACCTCGCAATTGGATTCGACCATTTTTATTTTGAAGAGCCTTTGTTAAAGAGCTAACCGGCTTGCTTTCCTTATATTGTTCTAAAATTTGTTGAATAGTCACCTTATACAAAGATAGAAATTATTGAGAAAGGGCGCTTCATTCCGCCGCTTTTAATTGCTCCATATTTTTCACGCTTAACCGAGAAGAAATTGCGGAAGCAATTCCAGATACCAGTACAACGGTAAAGAATACAAGTAAAAAATCCGCTAAACGCATTGCCACCGGATATACATCCGTAATAATACTTTCAGTACCCATATTAACTAAACCAAAACGTTGTTGTAACAAGCAAAAAAAGCCTCCCAGTAGCAGGCCACCAATACAGCCAATCATAGAAATAAACATTCCTTCAAAAAAGAAGATTTGTTTGATTAATTTTCTAGAGGCCCCTAAACTGTTTAGAACAGATACATCTTTTTGCTTATCAATCACAAGCATCGTTAGGGAGCCTACAATATTAAATGCAGCAATAACCAACACAAAAGCCAAAATGAAGAACACTCCCCATTTCTCTGTGTTTAGTAACTTGTAAAGCTCTGGATTTTGTTGCACTCTGGTTTTTATTAAATATCTTTTGCCTAGGTCTTCTTCCAAGTCTCGCTTTATACCGGTTAAGTCCTTCTGGTTCTTTAAATTAATCTCAATAGCTGATACATCATCATATTCTCCCAATACGTCCCTCGCAAAGTCAATTGGCACCATGATAACATCATCCAACTGTTGCTGCGCTTTAAACACCCCTGCGGGAGAAATGCTTCGCATTGTAAATTCTTCCGTCGGGTTTAGCGCGTTTGTTACATTTTTATTCGGCGAAAAAATTTCGATTTCAGTCATCACATTATTTAGACTGATACCCAAATTGCTAAAGACGGCAGCGCCTAATATTGCATAATTTAAATTCCCTTCTTTTAGGAAAAAAGAGCCATCCCAAAGTAAACTGTCCATCACTCTAGTTGAACCATAATCTACGTCAACACCTTTAAGAGTTCCAATATATTGGTAGTCATGGTATTTAACAAGTACCTTTTCTTGCAATATATTATGGTAATCTAATATACGCGGGTCATCTTTTATTTTTTTGAACACAGCTGTGTTTGCATTAAACACTTTCCCTTCCACCGGCTCTATTCTAAGTTCGGAAGTAAAGGAGCTGTACATGCTTAATACAAGGTTTTCCAATCCATTATAAGCAGATAGAATGATTATTAAGGCCCCGCTTGCAACGAGTACACCTATCATGCTAATGCCAGAAATCACATTGATAGCATTGACGGACTTCTTAGATACTAGGTAACGCCTGGCAATAAAAACAGCAGTATTCATATTTTTACCTTTATCCTCGAACAAAAGGGTTGCTAAGTTTTTCTTTTCCTACAGTTGTTTCGGGACCATGACCTGGAAACACGATGGTATTATCCGCTAAAGTATATAACTTTTCCTTAATATTCTTTAATAACTGTTCATGATTTCCTCCAGGCAAATCCGTACGGCCGATACTTCCATTAAACAAAACATCCCCACCAATGAGGATATTGTCTTTGGGGCTATGAAAACATAAATGACCGGGTGAGTGCCCAGGAGCAAAGATTAACTGCAAAGAGCTATCGCCAAAACGAATTTCCCCTTCCGTTTTCAAAAAATTCTCTGGAATAGGAGACTGTTCATACCTTAATCCGAACATAGGCGCACGGACTTGCACATCAGATAGAACCGCAGCCTCATTTTCATGAAAATACGGCATAAGGCCGTAACGTTCATATACAAACTTATTTCCTAAAACATGATCTACATGACAATGCGTATTTAAAAGCAATGTTGGTCTTAACTGCTTTGCTTTAATAAATTCAGCTACTTCCGATTCTTCTTTCACGGTATACATTCCTGCATCAATAATTACGCATGCATTGCTTTGATCATACAGCACGTAAGTGTTTTCGGAAAAGGGATTGTTCTCGAACCTTTTTACTTGTATCATAATACTAGCAAACTTAGGGAAAATAGTCAAAAAAGTCTATTTCCACCTTGCCGATTTGATCATCACATGTATATCTTCCCTCAAAAAATCCAGCACTGGCTGTATAGAATCCATTTTAGGTTTTTCATTAAAATAAAGGGCTGCTCTTAAATAGTTTTTGGTACTGTCGGTTAAAAAGAACTGCGATGACGACGCACTGTTCCCTTGAATGGAATAAAGAATACCATACATCTGGCGATCTGGTATAGATATTACTGCTTCGTCAATTGCAGTAGCTTTTACAGTATGTTTAAAGGCAAATGTATGCGCATCTTCCACCAATGCATTAAGGGCTGTTTTGGATGTTATCGCATAGTAACTAAGGTGTAGACGCGCATTAAATGCCGGAAAGACAATATCCATCCAGCAAGGTTTCGCATTGTATGCTGTGTCCGTCTCTATTCTTGCATATTTCGGGTATTCAAAAATAAAATTACAGCCTCCGTTATAGACATTATATTGCTTCTCAGGTAATTTGATTCGAAAGTAACCGCGCGGTTTAGGAGCATACTCGTTCGCACATGAAACAACCAGCCCAGCAAACAATAAAACGACAAAGGACCTGCATATGCTATTAATCACGTTACTTTTTTCTAAGTCTATTTTTGCTTCCTATCAAGCGTTCCAAATCTCCCAATTTTTTTCCGCCTGCAAATGCAACATATCTAGCCCGTTTTTTATTTTAGCCCCCTTTTCTTTACCTTCTTTCAAGAAAGCCGTTTCCTCTGGGTTATATACCAAATCATAAAGCAGATGCTTATTTCCGATATATTCGTACGGTATTTCAGGTTTCTCGTCCACCTTTGGGTAGGTTCCTAAAGGTGTAGTATTGATAATTAACGTATGTGCCTCAACAATCTCCTTATCTAGTTGTTCATACGAAAACTGTTTAGCATTCGCTCTCCTGGAAACAACCTCGTAATCAATCCCTAACTTTTTAAGCACGTAAAAAACAGCTCTGGCAGCACCTCCATTACCCAACACTAATGCCTTTGTATGATGTTTTTTAAGAAGGGGCTTTAATGATTCTTCAAATCCGTACACATCCGTGTTATAGCCCTCAAGCTGTACCTTTTTCATACACATTTCACCGCTAAAAAAGGATTCTACAGGATTTGACTTGACAATTTTAATACAGTTCACGGCATCAATTTCCTTCGCTTCAGGTGATATTTTATCCAAATAAAACATAACACCAATTTTATGAGGTATGGTAACATTAAGTCCACATAACTCAGGCTGCTGTTTTAAAAGCTCCGGAAGATCACTAATATTTTGAAGAGGAAGCAATTCATAATGGTAATCTTTTAGTCCTTCTCTCTCGAATTTATCATTAAAATATTGCTTGGAAAATGAGTGCTTAAGCGGATATCCAATCAATCCAAATTTCTTCATCACTATTAACTAAGGTTGTTTAATTTATTAAACATGTTGCTACGACAGCTGTGTAACAAACGAAAAATAACTATGTTTTGATTGTCCATATTAAATAGAGATAAAATGATTAAAGGTATCTCCACGTAGACCCAAACGTATTGTCTCTAAAGGAATTACTTCTTGTGGAGCAATATTTCCTAAATTCACATTGCTTCCTATTAGCTTTATGAACCAAACTTGTTGCGCTTTTATTGGTGCCTCCCAAATAATTGATTCTTGTGGTATTTGTGTTAAGATTTCATCTATTAACCCTTGTCTTACCTCCCCAGTTTCTCTGTAGATACCCACGTTTCCACTTTCACGTGCCTCAGCAATTACTTTCCAAGAGCCCGCTTGTATTTCTGCTTTTATTAGCTCAATCCAACGATAGGGTGCGATAATCTTTTTATCATCCTTAGATCCGACTTCTGAGATCACTGTTACTTGTTTACTTAAGACGTCAATGTATCTGCATTTTTCTTCATGAGGCAACTCGATGGAGCCATCTGAAATTTCTGCATACTCCATTTTAAATCTGTCGAGCACTCTACGATATTCGTCAAACTGATTTCTTACTAAAAAAGCTTCAAAAAGGGTTCCTCCAAAATAAAAGGGCATCTGCGCATCGCGATAAATCTGCAATTTCTCTTCAAGCTTTGGAGTAACCAGGGATGTTGCCCAACCAAGTTTAATTATATCAGTGTGGGGTGCCCCAACCTCAATAAAATCCTGGGCCTGCCTCGTACTCATACCTTTATCCATCACCATCGTTATCCCGTTATTCCTTGGCTTGAGAGTCCGGATTGGGATGTTGTTTAACTCAAAGTTCATAGGAATGCAAAGGTGAAAAAAAAAATCAACACTGTAATACTTTCGTGTTGATTAATTGTAATGTTAGCGTGTAAATTTGTTGATAATCTCTAGAATCACCTTATTGTCTTGAAGTTGGGGAAGGTATTCGAACAATATATGGTATTTTTCCGGATCAGCGGTAAGCGCCAACTCCAAGTAATTGAGCGCCTCCGTATATTTACCTGATGCGAACATGTAGGCTACCATCCGATAATATAATTCAGCAGCATCTGGATTGTTCTTAATGGCTTCAGAAATAACTTCAATGGCTTGACTTAATTTCTCCTGCTCATACAATATTGAGGAGTAATCTAACCAAGCCTCAATGTCTAATGGATTAAGTTCCACAACCCGTTCATAGGCAGCCTCTGCCTCGTTTATTTGTTTCAGTTTGTAGCGGGCATCCGCAATCGCAAACCAATATTCGGGATTCTGATCGTCTATATCAAGTGCTTTTTTATAGAAATGCAACGATTCAAAGTACCGTTCTTCATAATCCAAGGTCACGCCAATACCAAACCATCCATCTCCTAATTTAGGATCAATTTTAACGGCCTTTTTATAATAAGACCGTGCGTCGTCCATTTGTTCAAGCTTCTCGTAACATTCGCCAATTGCACAATACGTTTCGGCACTTGGTGGTTCATATTCAAATGTCTGCTTATAAACGTCTATTGCATCCGAATACCTGTCTAAATTTACTAAAGCATTCCCTTTGTTGAAGTAGGCTGAAGCAAAGTTCTCTTTTATGAGGATAGCATAATCATAAGCATCAATAGCTTTTTCGTATAGACTAAGTTTATGATAGGCATTTCCCAAATTATACCAGGCAGCATAAGAATACGGTTCATTATCAATATATTGAAGATAGAAACTAATACTTTCTTCTTGTCTATCCAACACGTCATAACAAAAGGCCAGTTCATATAATGCCTCCTGATTTTCCATGTTTACCTGTAAGCTCTTCTTTAAATATTTAACCGCTTGCTCGTAATCCCCTTTATTTTGAAAAAGCATGGCCATCTGAAGATAGATCTCATCAGGGCTTTCGGTCAGAGATAATGCCTTCTCCAAATTTTCTATTGCCTCTTCATAACGATCTATGCTTCCCAAAATACCGCCACGAATTAGATAAATATCGGGTTCGGAAGCCTCCAATAATTCGGCTTTATCCAAAGCCTTCAGGGCAAGGTCGATCTGATTCGTGATTGAATATAGCTGGGCTTGCTTGATAAAGAATACAGCGGCAAAAGGGTGTTGACTAACCGCGTAATCTACTACCTGAAGCGCTTTTATGGGATCATTTTTCTCCATATAATAATCAATAATTCCCTCAAAAGCCTGAGCATCGAAAAAATATTGATCTTCGTTACGAATCATCTCTTCATAACGTTCTACTGAAAACTTAGGGTCTTCAGAAAATTCAAAGTCAAAATCGTCTTCCATCGCATTTAATATTAGTACGTCAGTTACTCTTTTAAGCTTCAAATCATATCGCTTTATGAATATGAAAGAAACACTATCTGCAATGAACCAAGATTGAATACAATCAACAAAGTGCTCAACTCATTTCACTTGCTGATGAATTTATGCCTTCAAATTACTTCTTAAACTATTACTTTAACAATTTAGTTTTCCACAAAAAATCACCTACAGCCCCAAACACCTGTACTTGAGGCATTTAAATTGTTGCTTTTTGTTAAGTAATCCTCAGCTTTTTTAATTCTCACCAGCAGAAGCCTATTGCAGATATAAAACATCCAACTAATCCTTCCTTACAAATTTACGCAAAATTGTTATCATATGCAATTTTGGACTTAGGTAGTGCAAGAGGTTACGTGACTTCTTATTTCGTAATTTTATCTTTAGGTTTGTATTTCATGCATGAAAACAAAAAAGACCAAATATAAATATGGCTGTCATAAATATCTCCCCCATTTTAGCGCGCTTAAATATTCATATAAGCACTGAAGACAAGATTCCCTCTATTAAGAGTTTTTCGCCTGTGGATGGTCAATTTATCGGCTCTGTTCCAATAACAGACGAGGCGAGTTATCATAAACAAATAAAAAAATCAGCGGCAGCCTTTGAAGAGTGGAAACAAGTTCCAGCACCAATGAGGGGTGAGATCGTCCGACAGATAGGGGAGGCCTTAAGGGAACATAAAAAAGATCTTGGCACGCTCGTTTCTTACGAAATGGGAAAAAGCCTTCAAGAAGGTTATGGCGAAGTGCAGGAAATGATTGATATATGCGATTTTGCCGTTGGTTTAAGCAGACAACTCTATGGCCTTACAACTCAATCAGAAAGACCAAAACATCGGATGTATGAACAATGGCATCCATTGGGCATAGTCGGTATTATTTCTGCTTTTAACTTTCCTGTTGCCGTTTGGAGCTGGAACGCAGCAATAGCCTGGATTTGCGGCAACGTTTGTATTTGGAAACCCTCAGAAAAAACCCCCATCACCGCCATAGCCTGTCAGCATATAGTTTTAGATGTTTTGGCAAAGAACAGCATTTCTCTGCAAATTTCAACAGTTATTCACGGCGATGCTCAACTGGGCAAATTATTAGCGGCAGACATTAACATTCCGCTTATTTCAGCAACAGGATCTACAGCAATGGGAAGATCCGTGGCACAAACTGTTGCGGCACGCCTGGGAAAAACAATTCTGGAACTTGGTGGCAATAACGCCATTATAGTTACTGAGAATGCAGATTTAGAAACAGCACTCTTGGCGAGTGTTTTCGGTGCTGTGGGCACCGCTGGTCAGCGATGTACAAGTACCAGAAGGCTTATTATCCACGAACGGATTTATGAAGATTTCAAAAATCGATTAATAAAGGCTTATCAACAGTTAAGAATTGGTAACCCTTTAGATGAGACCAATCATGTTGGTCCCTTAATAGACGAATCGGCAGTGCAACAATATTTAATAGCTATTGATAACTGTAAGAAAGAGGGTGGGAAATTTATTGTTGAAGGAGGCGTTCTGAATGATCAAAGTTATGCATCGCCTTGTTATGTTAAACCTTGCGTAGCAGAGGTGGAATCGAGTTTTAACATTATAAAGACCGAAACGTTTGCTCCTATATTATATATCATGAAATACAAGACATTGAAGGAAGCTATTCATATTCAAAACGATGTCCCGCAAGGTCTTTCCTCTTCGATCATGACCTTGAACTTAAGAGAAGCCGAACATTTTTTATCAGTTAATGGTTCAGACTGCGGGATTGCCAACGTCAATATAGGAACCTCGGGAGCTGAAATTGGCGGTGCCTTTGGAGGCGAAAAAGAAACCGGTGGCGGACGGGAATCCGGTTCTGATGCTTGGAAAGCATATATGAGGCGGCAAACAAATACCATTAACTATTCTGACAAACTTCCTTTAGCACAAGGTATTAAATTCGATCTTTAAATTAGTAAAAAAAATACTTGATCATTTTATTGTTTTAACTAGTTTTATGGCGGCAATGTCACTATTATTGCATAAATGAAATGATTGTTTACAACCCGAAAGACTGGCTCCATTCCGTAATTTCTTTTCAGCGCTCAGAAACGATTAAAAAGTTATATCCTTTTTTAATCCTAATGGCGCTCTATTCTTGGGCTATCGCTTACATAGAAATGGAGTATTTAAAAATCTCGTCTCAAAGTTGGCTACGCAATATTCCTACCATGCATAGCCTATTAGGCTTTGTTTTATCCATACTGTTAGTGTTTAGAACAAATACGGCTTATGATCGCTGGTGGGAGGGCCGCAAATTATGGGGACAGCTAACAAACAATAGTAGAAACTTAGCGCTTCGTATAGAAAGTTTGCTTCCGGCTACCGACCATGTCAACAGGAGTTTTTTTAGAAAGAGTATTCCACTTTTTGCCAGTACACTAAGGGAGCATCTTCAGTCAAATCAAACCCGTTTCATGCTTGATGAAATAGACCATCCCGAATTTAAACATTTAGATGAGAATAAACATGGCCCGAATCAGGTTTCCTCTATGATTTTCAAGAGAACAAATGAGCTTTATAAAGACGGTGTAATAACGGGTGATCAACTGATTATTTTAAATGGTGAGTTGTTGTCTTTTGCAGATATTTGTGGCGCTTGTGAACGCATAAAAAACACACCGATTCCATTTACTTATACTTCATTCATTAAGAAGTTTATTTCGGTGTATGTACTTTCGCTTCCCTACGGTTTTGTGTTTTCATTAGGGTATTTTGTTATACCTGCAGCGGTATTTACATTTTACGTCTTAACCTCGCTTGAGCTAATTGCCGAAGAGATTGAAGACCCCTTTGGCTCTGACTCAAACGATTTACCTTTGGGGAAAATTACAGAAAATATCAGGAAACATGTTAATGAAATCTTACATTAACCAACTAAAAGTTTATACCCTTTTCCGTGCACATTCACAATTTCAACTTTTGGATCGTCGCGGAGATATTTCCTTAATTTACTTAAAAAAACATCCATGCTTCTCCCATTGAAATAATTGTCATCATGCCAAATTTTTATCAAGGCTTCTTCTCGGGTGAGCACATCATTTTTCTTTAAACAAAGCATTCTAAGAAGCTCCGCCTCTTTTGTAGAAAGCTTTTGCTGTTGTCCGTGACGAGCTATTATTTGAGACGTATAGTCAAAATCATATTCGCCCAAATTGAAATTAACCGGAAGTTCTTCTTCAATGGACCGCTCTTGCGAAAGACTTCTTTTTAACAAAGCATTAATACGCAAAAGTAACTCTTCCACTCTAAAAGGCTTCGTAATATAGTCATCTCCACCAAGATTAAACGCTTCCGTTTTGTCTTCCATCATTCCTTTAGCGGTAGCAAAAATAATAGGTATTTCCTGATTGGTTTTTCTAATCTCCTTTCCCAAAGAAAAACCGTCCTTCTTAGGCATCATTACATCAAGGATACACAAGTCAAATTCCTCCCTATTAAAGGCACGTAAAGCATCCTCTCCGTCCTGGCAAAGCTTTACATCGAACTTTCCTTTTAATTCCAAATAATCCTTTAGTATTTCACCTAAATTCGGATCATCTTCCGCTAATAAAATTTTTCGCATTTCCTTGTTTATCTATTTAGTTAAGATAGGTAAAGTTAGCTCGAATTCAGTTCCCTTTCCTTTTTCGCTTTTCACTTTCACTGAACCCTTCATCCTTTTAATAATATCTTGTACATAGCTAAGCCCTAACCCAAACCCTTTTACATCGTGTAAATTTCCCGTAGACACTCTGTAAAATTGGTCAAATATTTTTGATAGCTGATCTCTGCTCATTCCAATTCCCTTATCAGCAACGCTCACGTGAATTTCTTTCCCGCTATTCCAGGTTCTGATTGCGATATTAGGGGTCTCTTTACTGTATTTTATCGCATTATCTATAAGATTAAAAATCACGTTCGATAAATGGAATTCATCTCCATACAATATAGGTTGCGTAGCATCCATCCGTAAGTCTACCACCGCTTCGCGTTTTTTTAATTGTAAATCCATGCTATCTACTACCGCGGACACCAAAACATTCATATCTACTTCTTGCTTATCCATCCTTAAGTCGCCTTTGTCAATCTTTGCAACATTAAGAACTCTTTCTATGTGATTTCCTAAACGCACATTTTCATCATAAATAATATTGGCCAATCGGTCAACACGCTTGGTATCGTTTACAATTTCGGGGTCTTTCAACGACTCACTGGCAATCATAATAGTAGCCACCGGCGTTTTAAATTCATGCGTCATATTATTGATGAAATCGGTTTTCATCTCTGAAATCTTTTTCTGTCTCAAGATAATAAATATGGTATAAGCGAAACACCCTATCAGTACCAAAAGTAATGCAGCGGACGACCCTAACATCATTCCCATATTACTTAATATCAACGAGTGTTTATTGGGAAAACCGACAGATAACTTTCCAGATGAGCGTACTAAACTGTTTGGAAAAAGTATCGTAGAATAAACATTCTTGCCTTCAAACCGCCCGTTTAATGCCGCTAGCTGAAATAAAACAGAATCTTCCCGCCCCTCTGTAATCTTTAACTCAAAAGGCAAACTAATTTTTCTATTAAAAAATTCCTCTTTAAGCTCCTCTCTTATATAATCAAGATCAATTCTATTTTTAAGCGGCTTTTTAGCCATTTCAAAATCATTCGCTAAATTCTCTATTACAGATGTTCCGGTTGTCGCAATTTCCATATAAGAGTCTAACAATACTCCCGTTTGAAATATATTTTCCTGTTGCTCATACCGCCTTATCTGCGCATCTAATCGGTTATTCTTTCTAGGCGGCAAAGCTACAACGCCAATATCTCCCATATAGGGATCAATAAACACATAACGAATGCTATCATCTAGCGCCTTTTTCGGATTAGTAACAGGCTTATTCACATAAACATCCAGCCTATTCCGTTGGTAAAAGCCTTCGGGGGCTGTAACAATATCAACTTTTACCAACCGTTTAAGCTTGGGATCTTTCATGTAGGTTTCATAAAAGTCATTTTTAATTAAGGTTGCGCTTGGAAACTCCCTGAGCAGCTTGGCCTCAAGATCCCGCACTTCCATTTCCTGTTGCCGTTGCTCCCTTTTTATTTTCTCCACAAACATTTTGGCTTGCCATTCCGCTTCCCGTTTCTCCTGAAGCTTTCTGTTGCGGATAGCTTTCACTTCTTGTGCCCGTATGAAGTCTACAGCTTCCTTTTTTTCAGCCTTAAGGGCAACCGTATTAAGCGCAGCATTCACTGCTTCATCGAACAATTGTGCCTTTAAATTATATGATTGGTGAATAAAATAATATTGCATGGCTATTACTCCCAAGAGAGCAAACAGCATTAAACCTATAATCAACCCGATACTTTTACGCTTCATATTAAACAAAAATACGCAAGAAGCTGTTCATCAGCGCTCTTTTAACAAATTTTAACACTAAAGTCATGTGCTGAAATTTAATTCTATTTACTGGAGAAAGCCCAACAACCAGTAAAAAGAGTGCTAGCGTCAATTAAATGTGTTATTATTTTAATTGGGGCGTGTTGGCAACTGCCTTACTGTATATCCGACTTCTATCCCATCTATCGTTTGGTTCGGCAGAAGTCCGATAGATATTGCCATATCGATACTTTAAGGTCTTTTTTACGTACTATCACAAGGTATTAAAGGCCTATAGGCTATATGGAACATGAATAGGACCCGGCTATGGCGTATCCAATGGATAGAGATTAGAGCGATCAAACAAAAGCAACAAATCCGACTTCAGTCATGAAGCTCTTCGATGAATATTTTAAATTATTTCTTTTTCATTTTTCCGGCTTTGGCTTTGATCCGCTCTATTTCAGTCTTCTTGTCTGAAAGTATGGTGTAAAACCATTCGGCTTCTCGCAAGGGCTGGTGTTCCGGGTCAATGGCGGCAGACTGATTTCGTTTATACATTTCTTCATCAACGGTAAAGGCATGTAAGAAGCCGGCTGGATTCACTGTCCTTTCGCCGATGATTTTTCTTTGCTCCAACCAGTCCAATTGGTAATAGTGCAAGGAAAAATATACAAATACCACAGCTTCTCTGGGCATTTTTTTTAGGCATTTCCATTGCACGTCAAAGGTGTTGGGCAGTGGAGCATCTTCCATTTTTGCTTTAGCGAGAACAATCTCTTCATGTGCAAGTATTTGATATTCTTCCCGGGCATAATCTATGCTTACAAGTGCTACGCGCAAAAAAGCTCCCGGATCTGGATTAATATCACGTTGTAAGAACGGAATATCTTTCTTGGGTGTAATGGCGTCAATCGTAATCTCCACAGAACCATCTGGCTGAACCAAACAGTGGGGTAATGCATGAAACGTTTTCTCAAAAGGAGCATCCGGGTTAAATTGGAAACCAATGAAAGGGCTGGGGTCAATATAATTTAGGTTTTTGTGCCCGGGGGCTTCCGACATTTGGCTGATACATTTTTGCATGATAGCATTTAACCTGCCGGATACATAAGGATCTGTATACTCAAAAAGTAGACCCCCAATCTGCCTGATAATTTTGGTGGCGTTGCTACTGATACCAAATTCCTGTGCTGCAATTTGGGTATCTATTGTCTGTTTCACCCGTACCGGCATGCTTTGTATAATGGATTTATTGTTTAATTCCCGGTAAACAACATTCCCCATTTTTCCACTCGGCTGCCCCTTTTTGTTTATTTTAGCCATAATTTCGTATATTCGTTGTCATAGGCCAGTGCTTTTGGCTTCTTTAATAACCCTTCCTCTCTCCTGCGATCCGTCTCCATACCATGGTAATACCTGCTAGGTAATTGCTTCGGATTTATTACAGACACTTTCTACATTGTATCTACAGTAAGTCCAGGTTTTTGCTATAAAAACCTAGTGTCACCCTGGACTGAACGTGGACTCACCCTGGACTCACCCCGAAGAAGGTACCTGCCAGATTCCTCCTTGGTGCTTCTGTGCTTCAAAGAATTTCCTGTCGTTCTTAATAGGTATTCGAAAGAATCATTATCATAAAAAAAGTGAAAACAAGATAAGAATTTACACGTAAAATTGGAAATTTTGAAGGCAGTATTTGCTCTTTCAATGTCGTAAGCAGCTTTATAAAATCATGGTACTGCCACAGCGTGCCTTCTATTATTCGGCGTTCGCTCCCGACAAAAGCGCATTAGGTAACAAATATCAGCTAGTCATTCAGGGTGGTTTATAACCCGCAACATGGCTAATTTAAAAGGCGGGAGAGGTCTTGGAATTTATCAGATTCGAATAAAAGAAAAAGCAGCCTTGTTTAGGCTGCTCTCCTTTAATACATTCTATTTAGATTACCTCAATCGATTCTTAGAAAGGCAAATCATCGTCTCCAGGGGCAGAAGAAATATCCACAGGTGGCACGTGCTGTTGTGGAACACCCATTTCTGCCGCCACTTTATTAACTCTCCATGCAACCAAAGAATTAAAATATGTTGTAACTCCATCCTTATTCGTCCACGGCCTTCCCCTCAAATTGAACGAAATTTCAATATCCTCACCCGGCGCTAAATTATCAAAAATATTAACCCTATCTTGTGTTGCTTCGAATTTAATATACTCCACAAATTGCGGGTTTTCAGCATATTGAACCACTAAATCCCGTTTTTTAAACGAGTCTGTAACTTGCTGTACCGCACCAACTTCATGTACCTTGCCTTTTATTTCCATAATATTAAAAAGATATAAATTGTAAAATTAAGATTTTTTGGCGACAATAATCAGTAACTTTGCACAATTAACTATGCAAGTTTTCAACACCCCACAAAAAGTTATTATTACATGCAACAAGAGGCTATCTCCTGCATTGCAGCAAGAAGTACAATCATTAGGTTTCACCATAAAAAGAGCTTTCGCCACAGGTGTCGAGCTCTTAGCGGACGTTAATGACTGTATAACATTAAACCTCAACCTCCATTGTGCTAGCCAAATTCTATATTCTATCAAGAGCTTTGAAGCACATAATCCCGATGAGCTATATCGTCAAATTAAAGAGATAGCATGGGAAGAGATTATTGATTTTAATGGCTATTTTTCTGTAAACTCTAATGTCAACAATGAATCCATTAGCACTCCGCTATTCGCTAATTTAAAAGTGAAGGATGCTATTGTCGATCGGATAAAAGAAATTAAAGGCATTAGACCAAACTCTGGTCCGGAACTCAATAAAGCTGTTATTCACCTATATTGGCAAGAGAATGAGGCCAACATATACCTGGATACTTCCGGAGAAACCTTAGCGAAACATGGTTACAGAAAACATCCCGGAAAGGCTCCTATGTTAGAAGCCTTAGCAGCTGGCGTTGTAATGGCTACCGACTGGGATAAATCATCTGCCTTCATTAATCCTATGTGTGGCTCTGGTACACTAGCGATAGAAGCAGTTTTAATTGCAACAAATCGCAAACCCGGACTATATAGAATGAATTATGCATTTATGCATATTTTAGGATATGATGAACTTGTTTTTTTCGCGGCGCGCAGAAAACTGAAGGATCAGATTGTGAAAAATGTTGATTTAAAAATAATAGCTTCCGACATTTCTGCTGATGCCATAAAAATTGCACAAATGAATGCCAAAACAGCTGGGGTAGATCAATTCATTTCGTTTGAAGTTTGTGATTTTGAGAAGACATCTGTCCCTCATTCGCCCGGTGTCGTGATATTTAATCCAGAATATGGCGAGCGCTTAGGTATACACACACAGCTTGAACTTACCTACAAACGTATGGGTGACTTTATGAAAAAAGATTGCCAAGGTTATAATGGATATGTTTTTACCGGTAATCCAGATCTTGCGAAAAAAATCGGTCTGCGAGCTTCTAAAAAAATAGAATTCTACAATGGAAAACTAGATTGCAGACTTCTTTGTTATGAGCTTTATGATGGGTCTCGAAGAAAGGAAAAGACGGGTGATGATTAAGGCCTATAAACTTTATACAGGAGACGATAACCATTCATATTTCGAAACTGGGTTTGTAGACGAAAACATTGTTTCCTCCGCTAGAAACATTCATTTTAAAGAAACGGAGGCTTATGCTTCCTATGATTGGCATAGGGCACCACAAGTGCAATATGTGCTTACATTGAGAGGAACGCTCGAATTTACCACATCTTTAGGAGATACCTTTATCCTTAAAGCGGGAGAAGTATTGATCGCTACAGATATCAGCGGGCATGGCCATAAATGGAAGCTTTTAGATAGCGACCCTTGGATAAGGGCATATGTTGTTATAGAGCCTTCTGAGATCAATTTCATAAGCATATCATAAATTATGGCTCTTTCCAATATAGAGAAAACAATCCTTTTTGTAAAGGATGCTTTGAAGAATGCCGAAGCTGGTCATGATTGGTTTCATGTGGAACGTGTATGGAAAAATGCACGACAAATTCTTAAAGAAGAAGAAAACGCAGATCACGAAGTAGTTGAATTAGCCGCACTCCTTCACGACATTGCAGACAGTAAATTCCATGATGGAGATGAAGAAATCGGACCCTTGAAGGCTGAAGCATTTCTCTCCTCCATATCCGTTGAACAGGATACCCTCATCCATGTGAGCAATATTATAAAATACATGTCGTTTAAAGCAAGTCTAGGAAGCGTTGATTTTCATTCGAAAGAAATGGAGATAGTACAAGACGCAGACAGACTTGACGCCATCGGAGCCATAGGAATTGCCCGGGCCTTTCATTATGGAGGATTTAAAAATAGGGAAATCTACAATCCAGCAGTAAAACCAGTTTTAGAACAAACCAAAGAGGAATATAAGAATAATAAAGGACCTACCATTAATCACTTTTATGAGAAACTTCTCTTATTAAAAGATAAAATGAATACACCGACAGCTAAAAAACTCGCTGAAAAGAGGCATCATTTTATGGAGCTTTACCTTTCTCAGTTTTTTGATGAATGGAACGGCCTTAAATAATAAAGCCTTAAATAAGAAGAGCTCTCTATTAAAATAGGAAGCTCTTCTTATTTAAGATCGTACTTAATAATGGATATATGTGAGGGTATAATTAAACTCTCTTCGATTTAATACGAGCTGCTTTACCAGTCAGACCACGTAAATAGAACAACTTGGCTCTACGAACTTTACCGTAAGTATCAACTGCTATTTTTTCAATATTAGGGGAGTTAATAGGAAAAATACGTTCAACCCCGATACCATTAGACATTTTGCGAACAGTGAAGGTTTCATTATTACCAACACCATTTCTCTGAATCACAACGCCTTTATATACCTGTATACGTTCTTTGTTACCTTCGCGAATTTTATAGTGAACGCTAACGGTATCACCAGCTTTAAATGCAGGAACTTCATTTTTTGCTACCGCCTGCTCTTCTACAAATTTTACTAAATCCATGATTTTAAGTAATTAACAACGATTTTTAACCCGTAAAAATCGGACTGCAATATTAGTTATTTTATTTTAAAATTAAAAGCCTATTTTTTCTTTTTTGTTTGCCCTAAAGAATTCTTTTCTGTTTACTCATCTAAAAGGTCTGGTCTTCTCTCCTTTGTTCTGGCGAGCGCCTGTTCATAGCGCCAGTTTTCGATGGCTGATTGATTCCCACTCAATAAAATATCAGGAACAATATGCCCATTCCAATTGGCGGGTCTTGTATATACCGGAGCGTCCAATAAGTCCCCTTGAAAAGAATCGGAAAGAGCAGAGGTCTCATCAGATAGCACACCAGGAATTAATCGTGCAACCGCATCTACCACTATTGCCGCAGGTAGCTCTCCTCCAGAAAGAACGTAATCGCCAACCGAAAGCTCCCTTGTTACATAAATATCTCTTATCCGCTGATCGATTCCTTTATAATGCCCACATAAAATGATTAGATTTTCTTTAAGCGCGAAACCATTGGCAATTGACTGATTTAAGGTAAGGCCGTCGGGAGTCATAAAAATAACTTCGTCGTAAAGGCGTTCGGCCTTCAGCTTTTCTATACATGCGGCAAAGGGAGCTATCTGCATCACCATCCCGCTTCCTCCTCCATATGGGTAATCGTCTACACTTTTATGTTTGTTCTCGGCATAATCTCTCAGATTATGAACATGAATCTCGACCAACCCTTTCTTCTGTGCCCTTTGTAAAATAGAATGTGCAAACGGACTCTCCAAAAGGCCGGGCAATACTGTGATGATATCAAACCTCATATGCTATTTATACATTTACCTAAATTCTATTCATAAACATCTATCAAGCCATCTGGAAGATCAACATGTAAAATCCCCGCCTCCCCATCAATTTCGATGATGAAATCGTCATTTAAAGGAAACATCAACTCCTTGAACTTATATTGCACTACTGCAATATCTTGTTGGGGCAGCTCCTTTATCTCGATAATTTCGCCTAACTCTCCTTGCTTTTTATCATGAACAATATATCCCTTCAAATCAGATAAATAAAATTCGTCGGGATCACGAACAGGTTTTTTGTCATTTGTTAAGTAGACCGATTTACGTAATAATTCTTTTGTTTTGTCTACATGGTCAATGTCTTCTAGGTAAAAATAGCCCGTTTTATTCTGTTGTAACTTAACAGTATCAACAAAAAAAGGAACTAGTTTCTTCTCAATTTCTATAAATAGTACATCGAAATCCAGCGTTGCGTAATCCTCGAATTCAAAATAAATTTGAACTTCTCCCTTCAGCCCGCGGGATTTACTAATATAACCTATATAAAAACAATCGTCAATATTCATTACGTTCTTAACCCTTTCAAAAGAATTTTCTTTCTAAATATTCTCGCTCGCTAATAGAAAAGTAAAAATGCCATTCAAAAGGCATTTACCTTAGAATGGCATTCATATCGATAAAAAAAATCTTATTCAGCGCTATTAGCTTCTTCGCTATCGCTATCAGAAGTTGTTTCAGGGGCCTCTTCGACTGTAGCTTCTTCCACAGGTGTGTTTTTCGCTACAATCGCTGCTGCTCTGTCTTCCTTCTTTTTAGCTTCTGCTGCTAAAGCTGCTTGTTTAATCTCTTCCTTAGATTTCGAAAGGTTGTCTTTTTTACCTTCTATTTTTGATTCTTTTCCAGTTAACCACTCTTCGAATCGAGTTTCAGCTGTAGCCTCATCAAAAGCACCTTTTTTTACTCCCCCTAATAAATGCTTTTTGTAAAGCACTCCCTTATAGGAAAGGATAGCACGTGCTGTATCGGTAGGTTGTGCACCTTTATTCATCCAATCTAACGCTTTTTCGAAGTTTAATTCAATTGTAGCTGGATTAGTGTTTGGATTATATGAACCTAAACGTTCGATGAATTTACCATCGCGAGGTGCGCGAGAATCTGCCACCACTACATGATAAAAAGGTTTTCCCTTTTTACCGAATCTTTGCAATCTGATTTTAGTTGCCATTTGTGATAATTTATGTATTCAACATATTTCCCGGAGCTTTATACTGCGGGGCTGCAAAGATAAATATTTCATTTCAAAAAAATCAAAAATATCTCAATTATTTGGCTATTACTTTCTTATCCGTGTCTAAAAAGTAAATAAATCCATAAAATCAAGATCGCCACAGCCAGTACTTTACCAAATACTTTTTTTATCTGCACAGGCATACCTTTATAATACCACCCAAATAGTGCAACAAAAATTATTAATAAATAGGGGAGAAGCTTTCTCATCAATTTTTTTCAAACCTAGTATTAATTAATCAAAAACCTTTAAAACAGTTCATTATTTAACAATTTCATATTTTTTGCCATTATTAAGCAATTAAATTGTATATTTAAAATCTGCACACCCGTTTTATTAATAAAATTAACGCCCTGCCCAAACAGACTGTTAGTTTATGAAGTTACTATATTGTTAAGCAAATCAAAGAATATATCGTGAGTAAAACTATTATTGTATCAAATCGATTACCGGTTAAGATCACCGAAGAAAATGGGAGCTTATCCTTTATACCAAGTGAAGGCGGCTTAGCCACGGGATTAGGTTCAATCTATAAAGAAGGTAATAACATCTGGCTTGGCTGGCCCGGAATAAATATTGAAGAACCTGTAAAACAAAATGACATCAGCGAACAGCTAAAATCTATGAATTTAATTCCAATCTTCTTAGATGAAGAGGAGATTAAACGTTATTACGAAGGCTTTAGCAATGAGGTCTTGTGGCCCATATTTCATTATTTGTCAACTTATGCCAATTATGATTATCAGAACTGGTTATCATATGTCCAGGTAAATCAAAAATTTGCTGACGCCATTCTAGACGTCCTTGAACCTGGAGATACTGTTTGGGTTCATGATTATCAATTATTACTCGTTCCCGGACTAGTTCGTTTTAAACAGCCGGAAGTATCGATTGCCTTTTTCAACCATATCCCGTTTCCTTCCCAAGAGTTATTCAGGCTCATTCCTTGGCGAAAAGAATTATTATTAGGAATGTTAGGTGCCGACCTCATTGGCTTTCATACATTCGACGATGTCCGGCACTTTTTAAGTGCAGCTACTCATTTACTTTCAGTCCACACAGACGCCAATCGGTTAAGAGTAGAAAACAGGATTGTTTTAGCGGAGCCCTTCCCCATGGGAATGGATAGTGATAAATTTTCAAAACTCGGCACAAGCCCTGAGGTCATTGAACATATAAATTCCTTTAAGCAGAACTTTGAAGGGAAAAGAATTATCTTGTCTATTGATCGTTTAGACTATAGCAAGGGAATTATACAGCGTCTCAACGCCTTTGAATTATTATTGGAGAAGAATCCCGGGTATATCGAAAAAATTATCCTTTATATGATAGTTGTTCCCTCCAGAGACACCGTGCCGCAATATAAGCTACTTAAAGATGAGATTGATCGATTAGTAGGCAACATAAATGCGCGCTTTAGAACATTTGAATGGCATCCCATAGCTTACTTCTATCACGGATATCCGATTGAAATTATCTCCGCCCTTTACAATATTGCAGATGTTTGTTTGGTTACTCCTATGCGCGACGGCATGAACCTGGTAAGTAAAGAATACGTCGCAAGTAGAAATGATAATACCGGTGTATTGATATTAAGCGAACTGGCTGGCGCCTCGAAAGAGCTAAATGATGCCCTTCTAGTAAACCCAAACAATATCAGCGAAATAAGAAAAACCTTAATTGCGGCACTTAACATGCCTGAGGAAGAGATGAAAGAAAGGATGAAGGCGATGAGAAACGTTGTATTTAAATTCAATATAAAACATTGGGTAAAGATTTTTATGAATCGCTTAGAAGACGTAAAAAGGATACAACGAAATTCGATGGCAAACCTTGTCAAATCATCTATTAAACAGTCTATACAAGAACGGTATCAAAATTCTAACAACAGATTATTGCTTTTTGATTATGACGGGACACTTGTTGGTTTCAAAAAGGAAATAGACGACGCTTCTCCGGACAACGAACTCTACGCACTTTTAGATCGATTTGTTGCCGATGAAAAAAACACCCTTGTTATTATTAGCGGAAGAAAACATATCACCTTAGAGAAATGGTTCGGCCATAAAAATTACGAATTAATCGCAGAACACGGAGCTTGGAAAAAACTTCCGAATGGCTTATGGGAACAACTTCCCGGTTTGTCTACAAATTGGAAAGATGAAGTATGGAAATTGATGGAGAGTTATACAGATAAGACACCGGGCTCATTTATTGAAGAGAAAACTTATTCCTTAGCTTGGCACTATAGAAAAGTACAAAAAGGTTTGGGCGCCCTAAGAGCAAATGAGTTAATGGACAACCTACAATATCACCTTAACACTTTTGGCTTAAAAATGCTTGATGGGGATAAGGTAGTAGAGGTCAAAAATGCGGATGTAAATAAGGGTCGGGCAACCTTAAACCTCTTGCACGATACAACATTCGATTTTATACTTTCCATTGGCGATGATCGGACAGACGAAGATACTTTTAAAGCTCTTCCTTCTTCCGCTATCACCATTAAGGTAGGAAGTAATGTTTCGGCAGCAAAATATTATTTAGAGAATCAAGAAGATGTAAGGGGTTTATTAAAGTTCCTTCTTCAGGAAAAATAGGCCCCCTCATCTATTAGGAACCGAGGGGTTCCTAATTTTGCTGAAATCCTATATACGGCATTTACGAGTCCAACGTGGCTATATGCTTGCGGAAAATTACCCCACTGGTCTCCATTCGTTGCATCTACATCTTCACTGAAAAGCAATAAGTGGTTTGCGTATGGTAATAAGTTCTCGAGTGTATCAATAGCATCTTTGGTCCGACCAACGCAAGCTAATGCTTCTACATACCAAAAAGCACAAATTAGAAAGGTGGATTTAGGCTTACCAAAATCATCGGCATGTAAATATCGATAGAACAATCCATTTTCAGTTCTTAGCTCTTTTTCAAGCGCAGTTAAATGATCTCTGGCCCTTTCTGAATTTGGATCCAAATAGTTCATTATAATTAACTGTAAAGTACTCGCATCAAGATGCTTGCTACCCACGGCGTGTGTATAAACTTTTCGCTCTGGGTCATAACAGTCTTCAATATGCTGGGCAGCACGGTCAATTAATGCTTGTGCTCTGTTTTCCAGAGATTGCGCACCTATTTTCTTTGCAATACGTAGTGCGGCCTTGGCTCCTGCCCATTGGAATAGATTAGTATAACAGTGGAAATTGGCAAAATTTCGGAATTCCCAAATTCCGGCATCTTTTTCATCTATCGTCTGCTCAATTTTTTCTATAATCATTTCCAACCATTTTGAAGAATGGCTTTGTTCTTTCGCAACAAATCTACTATCTGTATATAAAGGTAATATTGACAACAACACTTGTCCGTATACGTCGTTTTGAATGTGTTCATATGCCTGATTACCTAACCTTACCGGTTTGTTTCCTTGGTATCCTGATAAGTGGCTCAGCTCCTCCTCAATCAGCTCTTTTTTTCCAGTGATGCTGTAAAGCGGTTGGTATCTTCCTGTTTCATTGGCGGAAATGTTAGCAATGAACTCAGAATAATGCTCCATTTCTTCAAATTGCCCAATTCGCAACAAAGAAGCGAGCACATAATAACTATCCCGAATCCAACAATACCGATAGTCCCAATTTCTACCACTACCTGGAGATTCCGGTAAACTGGATGTACTTGCAGCTATAAAGGCACCCGTATCTTCATATTGATGCAGTTTAAGTGCAAGAGCAGAACGGATTACCACGTCTTGATAAAAGGGAGATATGGTAGTGTGCTTAATCCAAGTACGCCAGTAATTTATTGTTTGCCTCAAAAAAACTTCAACAGTTTTTTCAAGGGGTGCTTCCATCGGCTCACCATAAGTCAGAATTAAATATTTAGTATCATGAAGCACATACGTTCCTTCTTCAAAAAAATGACTTATTGGAACATTTGTTGTAAGACGCATTTTATCAGTGCCTCCGGTAAACTCAACATGATTACTCCCTCTATGCCTTCCTTGTTTCGTTCTTCCATAATCTGTCACTGGATAACAACGCATACGCACTCTCGGCTCACCGCTAACCCGCTCCACTTTCCTGATTAACATTAAAGGTTTGAAATAACGATCGTATTGATTAAAACGAGGGGCGAAATCTGTAACTTTATAAACACCATCTTTATTGCTGATGCTCGTCTCGATGATATTAGTGTTTGGTAGATACCGTTGCTCGGATGTAAATTCGCCGTCGGGAAGAATTGAAAACTCGCCCCCTTTTTCTTCATCTAACTTACTGCCAAAAACGAAAGAACTATCAAATGAGGGCCAGCATAGCCAAGAAATATTAGTGTTTTTTTGTACATGCGCAATATAGGCACAATTCCCTATTATTCCACTTTGGTAAGTGTGTCTATCCATTCTTTATATATTTTCTCTTTTTACAACAACAAAAAGCTATCCAGTGTTTAATGATTCTTTCTTTATTTCTCATTTTTAGTACTGACCTAAAAATAATGACTTTTTTGTGGATGGAATAAGATTTAAGGATAATGCCTTCTCAAACATAACCTGAACAGCCTTTTTGCCGTCTTGTCCTAGGTCTAAAGAATACTTATTTACGTATAAATCTATGTGTTTATACATTACCTCCTCACTCATTTCTTGTGCATGTTTACGGATAAACTCAATTCCTGATTTCGGATGCTCAAAGGCATATTCGACACTTCTCTTCAAAACGCGGTTTACTTTAGCTTTTATTTCATCACTTAGGTTACGTTTAATAACAATTCCTCCAAGGGGAATAGGGCATCCGGTTTCTTTTTCCCAAAAATCACCTAAATCCATTACTTTTATGAGCCCTTTATTCTGGTAAGTAAATCTATTCTCATGAATAATCAACCCCAAATCAACCTCATTAGTTAACAGAGCGGGTTCGATTTCCGAAAAAACTTTAAGCACCTTATTCAGCAGCTTTGGGAAAGCAAGGCCTAGTAAAAAATTTGCTGTAGTGTATTTTCCTGGTATAGCAACCCGCAGATCCGAAATAACCTCTTCTTCTCTGCCCTTTAGGGCGATATCCGCTATTTCCTTGCTGTTACATATTAGTAATGGTCCTACGCCAAAGCCTAGCGCGCTTCCTGCATCAAGCAAAACATAATTTTCAATAGCATAAGCGTAAGCATGAAAACTTAATTTACTAATATCGAGCTCTTCTTTAAACGTTTTTTGATTTAACGTCTCCACATCTTCATAAGACACCTCAAAAGACAATCCCTCCGTGTCAATTTTTTGGTGTATCATCGCATCGAAAATAAATGTGTCGTTTGGGCAGGGAGAAAAACCTAATGTTAGTTTCATCAGTACTATTTTTATATCTAGAAAATCATCTCTCGAGATCTTTTACAAAGTTTTAACAGAAACGTTCGTTCAATTAACCCTAAAACCGGCATGGAAAGATCGGCCGATCAAACAAATGTATATGAATCGTTTTAAGTTTTTTTAGTTAGAATGTCATTTTTGACTGAAAAAAGCTCTTAAACAAAAAAACAACTTGTGGTAAACGTGATTTTACCGCTAACTACACCAATGATCTGCGTTTGCAATAAGCCAATCATTTAAGTTTTTAATTGCCAAGCCGATTTTCCAATTTTCTCTGTTTCTTCTTTCCACGTAGTTAGAAATACTTCTTATTTGAGCGCAAGGAAGGTTAAATTGCTCACAAGCATAATAAAAAGCGGCGCCTTCCATACTTTCAACATGCGCTGTTAATCTGTTTTTAACATTACATATAGATTGTTCATTACCGTGAACAGTATTCACGGTAATGCCAGTAACTTTTTTCAGGTGCCTTTTCCAATCATTCTTTTCTCCGGGGATGGCTCGGAAGGTCGATTTTCCAAACCCAAGGGTTTCGATGGTCAAAAAAGATTCATCGTCTTCTGCGCCAAGTTCAGCCAAGCAATCTTCCTCAACAAAAACAACTTCCCCCAACTTCATTTCTTTGGAGATTGCACCAGCTATTCCTACGTTAAGTGCAAAGTCGTAGGTAGATTGCGTCAGCTTCCTTCCCAGGGAAAAAGCCGTTGAAACCATACCCACACCTGTAATCAGAATATCGGGACTTATACCTTTTTGCTCACATACGGAAAGAAATGGAATGATTTCTTCTTCAGTAGCCGCAACTAATAAACATCGATTCATACTATAGAGGAGCAATATAAAAATTTTCAGCAAAATAATTTGCTTTCTTAAATATAGTAGGGTTCTCAATAAAAAAACGCGTGTAATTACGGGTTCACTTTGATATTATTTTTAAAGTGTGATGACGTTAAACCGTAAAATCTTAAAATTATTAAGCTTATCTTTGCGGGCTAATTCATTGTTATGATTTATATTACACGTAGAGAACGTTTTAGCGCGGCACATAAATTATACCGCGATGACTGGAGCTTGGAAGAGAATGAGGAGGCTTTCGGAAAATGTAGTAATCCTAATTGGCATGGCCATAATTATGAGCTTTTTGTAACTGTTAAAGGAGAAATAGATCCAACAACAGGTTTTGTAATTGACTTAAGAGCTCTCAAAACTATTATTCTAAACCATGTGATTGATAAAATTGATCATCGAAATATTAACTTAGATGTGGATTTCATGCGAGAAAAAATGGCTTCAACTGAAGTGCTTGCTGTTGAGATATTTAATCAACTAAAAGATCCTATTCAAGCTGAAGGAGCAATTCTTCATTCTATAAAACTACAGGAAACTGAAAATAATTCGGTTGAATATTTTGGCAACTAAATCAACATCAAATGACCGTTACAAATAATGATGCTCTATACGACGATGACGAACAATTAGATGGGTATATTAAAATTGATCGGTATAATGTCGATAAAGTGGAAAGTATTGCTCATCATTACCACGATATTTTAGGTAAATTAGGAGAGAATCCTGATCGACAAGGTCTCTTAAAAACACCGGAGCGGGTTGCGAAGGCTTTGCAATATTTAACTCATGGTTATGATTTAGACCCGGCGGCCATTCTAAAAAGTGCCATGTTCGAGGAAGATTATAGCCAAATGGTGGTAGTGAAAGACATTGAAGTGTATTCTATGTGCGAGCACCATATGCTGCCTTTTTTTGGTAAGGCACATATAGCCTATATCCCAAATGGGCACATAGTAGGGCTCAGTAAGATTCCTCGCGTTGTAGACGCTTTTGCACGTCGTTTGCAAGTACAAGAACGATTAACAAACGAAATTAGAGATTGCATCCAAGAAACGTTAAGTCCCGCTGGAGTAGCTGTCGTAATGGAATGTAAACATTTATGCATGGCCATGCGTGGAATCCAAAAACAAAACTCGGTAACCACAACATCCGCTTTTACGGGCGAGTTTGCCCACGAGCGTACTAGAGCAGAATTTTTACGGCTAATTACGGCAAGTTTAGACTAATCTTAACACCTAATTATATTTTAATGAATAAAGCATATATTTTTCCTGGCCAAGGAGCCCAATTTGTTGGCATGGGTAAGGATCTCTATGACTACAAGGAAGATACCCGTGATCTTTTCGAAAAGGCGAATGATATCTTAGGTTTTCGGATAACAGATATCATGTTTAATGGAACTGAAGAAGATCTTAAACAAACAAACGTTACGCAACCGGCTATTTTTTTACATTCGGTTATATTAGCGAAGGCTCTCGGAGATGTTTTTGATCCGCAAATGGTTGCGGGCCATTCCTTGGGAGAGTTTTCGGCTTTAGTAGCAAGCAATGCCCTAAGCTTTGAAGACGGTTTGGTGCTTGTATCGAAGCGTGCCAATGCTATGCAAAAAGCATGTGAAATTCAACCATCCACAATGGCCGCTATTCTTGGATTAGATGATTTTACAGTAGAAGACATTTGCCAGCGAATGAGTGAAGTTGTTGTGCCCGCGAATTATAATTGCCCTGGACAATTGGTTATCTCTGGAACAGTTGAAGGTATAGACAGCGCTTGCGCCTTACTTTTAGAGGCTGGCGCCAAAAGAGCTTTGAAATTGAATGTTGGTGGAGCCTTTCACTCACCTTTAATGGAAGCTGCTCGAGCAGAACTACAAGAAGCTATAGAAAAAGTTACTATTGCAGAACCGATATGCCCAATTTATCAGAATATTGATGCCAAGCCGTATACGGATCCTAAAGAAATCAAAAAAAATCTAATTGCTCAATTAACTGGCCCTGTTCGATGGACACAGACTATTGAACATATGATAAAAGATGGAGCATCTTCTTTCATAGAAGTTGGACCGGGCAATGTGCTCCAAGGTTTGGTGAAAAAAGTAAATAGGCAGTCGGAAACTTCTTCTGCAAAGTTATAAGCGTTGTGATAAAATGATAAGAAGCTAACCGCTCTGTTGAGAGTTCTTCGAAAACATTTTGCATATATACCTCATGCGCGAAACAAAACGTATGAGGTTTTTTTATATTTTTACCTTTATCATAGAATGTGCAGATTACCTTGAATACTTCTCTCAAAATACGGATTTTATTATTGGTACTAACGCTTTGTTTCGTTGGAACGGCCATTACCATTAATATTACCTTTCAAAAAGAAGAAATTCTTAGGATTGAGGCAAAAAAGATAGAGCAAAATTTACACAAAAAAGAGCGTTTTGTTCAAGCCTTTTTAGCAGACACAAGCCAGTTTAATGCCCTTAAAACCATTCAGAATAATGAAAAACTCACACAGCATATTGTCGAATATTTAGGCAATAAAAAACAAATTTTTGTCTATACTTACTCAAACAGCGAATTGATTTTTTGGGGTGCAGACAAAATTGTTCCACAATCAGATGCAGGATTGTCAGACGGAAGCTCTTTAATACCTGCCGATAATGGTTGGTATGAGGCAATAAAAAAAACCAAAGGTGGGTTCTCTGTGGTTTGCCTAATCCCTATTAAATCTAGGTATGCTCTTAAAAATGACTTTTTGCCGGAAGATTTTTCTTCCGACCTCATCCGAACACAAAATCTCTCTATAGCGAATTATGATGATAATCCCGTTTACAATATACGGAATGTAGAGGGTAAGTATTTAATTTCAGTTAAACTGAAGCAGCAAACATACAACACATTATCTTCCAATTTGGAGTTAGCGATGTGGCTTGCGGCCATGCTTTTCGCAACTATTTTAATGAATAGCATTTGTGTTTGGATAGCTAGCAAAGGTTATGTTAAACTTTCTGTGTTAACATTTTTTCTTTTTTTTATTGTGTCAAGGTATATTGACCTTCGAACAGGTTGGCTGGCTACTCATTTTTTTAATGAAATATTTGATCCCAAATATTATGCATCAAGTTTCATTTTTCCTTCTCTTGGGGCATTTCTTCTTAATATTGGCGCCGCTGCCTGGTTCATGTGTTATGTATATAACTACAGACATTTATTAGTAAAACCCCAAGAAACATTCAGTCTGGCAAGAAGTGTTTCGTTTTATCTATTATCGTCATTATTCATCTATCTAATCAGCACACAGTCAGTAAATGTATTTAATGACTTAATTGGCAACTCTAACATTCAATTTGATGTTACTAATATTTTAAAACTAGACGTCTTTAGTTGGTTGGGAATATTGTCACTTTGTCTCGTTATACTGAATATTTATCTTTTATTAGAAATTCTATTTGCTATTTCCCTGAATTTTAAAATAGACAAACGCGCGTGGTTTATCCTATTCTTTATAACTATTTCCATATATGTCGCGGTTCAATTGATATTTAACCATTTGTCTATTCCTTTTTTCTTGTTCAGTATTATCATCCTTTTAAGAGCATATACCTTTTATAATAATCACCAGTTCAATTTAGTTGTTTTTATAGCCACCCTATTATTATTTGCCTGTATCGCTTCGCTAAAACAAACAGAATTTATAAACGATAAGGCTCTTGAAGCTCAGAAGTTAACATTGCAAAAACTTGAGTCGGCCGACGATCCTGACGCCGTGTTCATCTTCTACAGTATTGAAAATAACGTAGCAAAAGATCATTATCTCATAAATTATTTTCAAGCACCAGAGCGTTATAATGCCCATGTATTGAATGATTATATCAAACAAAAATATTTTAGCGGTTATCTTTCAAGGTACGAGTACAATATTTATGAACTAACAGAAAATTACCCCGCCGGAACCAAAGGCTATCAGAAACTAGCCTATTATAAACAAAAAATAGAATCAGGCTCCATTAAGGTTTCCGAATACTTCTATCGAATCAACAACAACTTTGGTAGCTTATTATATTTTGGCTTAATTCCAATCATAGTAGAGGGAAAGGAAGTTGGCACTACATTGATAGAACTTACTAGTAAGGCTTTCGAACGATATGTTTCTTTTCCTGAAGTTTTAAGTAATGGTCGGTTAAACCGGCAGGAAAACTTGGAACAATACTCTTTTGCTTTGTATAGAGATGGAAAACTTGTTAACCAATTTGGAGATCATCTTTTTGCAACAACAGATCACTCATATCCTAAAACGCAATCACAATATGTAAAAATAAATAATAATAAGGGAGAAATCGAACTTATGTATAGGCCAAACAGCCATATACTAATGGTTCTCAATAAGGATAGCCAAGGAACATGGGTTCAATTTGCATCCTTATCTTTTCTCTTTCTTGTTTTGTTAATCTTTGCAATTCTTGCTTATGCTACGCAGTGGTTAATCATCACTTTAAAAAATTACGATTTTAGTCTTAGAAATGTTAGGAGATCTTTTTGGATTACTCAAAACAAAATACTGTACAGTACACGGATTCAGGCCTTTGTTGTACTTGCGGTTGTTATAACCTTAATCATTGCAGGTGTTATAACCTTTTTCAGCATAAGCAATCAATATGCTTATCAACAGGAAATTAATACCGTAAAAAGGATAAATCAACTTGCCTCAGGATTGGAATCCACTGTATTTAAATACGCAGCAAATAAATCTCCAGCTGAAATAGAAAAAGAACTTCATAACACCGCAAATTCCAATGCTGCAGATATTACACTATATAACACGGAAGGAGTACTATTTTATAGCACACAAAATAAAATTTATGAGCTCGGTTTAACTTCAAGGTATATGAATGCCAAGGCATGGCTGCACATGTCAAGATTTGAGCGTTCCGAATATTTTCATAAGGAGAATATTGGTGATTTGGCTTATACGGTAGCCTATTCTCCCATAAAAAATGATCAGAATGAAACAATAGCCTATCTTAGTCTCCCTTATTTTTCGAACGATAAGGATTATGCAGAGCGCATAGGAATGTTGTTAAATACACTTATAAACATTTATGCTCTGGTTATTGTTGCGCTCGGTCTCTTTGCTGTTTTTATCGCTAATAGAATAACCTCTCCACTAACACTGGTACAACGAAGTCTTGCTAAAACCTCTATTGGAAAATCTAATGAACCTATTTTCTGGAAAAGAAATGATGAAATCGGTTCATTGATTAAAGAATATAATAATATGATTGCTGCCTTAGAAATAAGCGCGAATAGAATTGCCCAATCAGAACGTGAATCTGCCTGGAGAGAGATGGCGAAGCAGGTGGCGCATGAAATTAAAAACCCATTAACTCCTTTAAAACTTGGTATCCAACTTTTAGAACGTTCTTGGAGAGAGAATGATCCAAAGTTCAATCAAAAATTTGAAAGATTCAGTAAATCATTTATTGAACAAATTGACAGCCTATCTACTATCGCTTCCGAATTTTCCAACTTTGCTAAAATGCCCGATACACAGCTTGAGGATGTTAATATCATTGATGTGATAGAAAAAGTCATCCCCATATATAACAATAGTGCTGCGGTTGACATACACTTTCATTCAGAATCAATGGAAATTCTCGTTCGCGGGGACAAAGATCAGCTCCGACGCTCTTTTAGCAACTTATTAAAAAACGCCATAGAAGCAAAATTTGGAAGAGGGAAATGCATTATAACGATTTCAATAAGTGTAAAGAGCCAGCACGTCTTTATTGCAATAAAGGATAATGGTAACGGTATTGACGAAACGGTACGAGACAGAATATTTCAACCAAATTTTACGACCAAAAGCTCTGGGACCGGTTTAGGTTTAGCTTTTGTTAAACAAACCATCGAAAGCATGGGTGGCTCTATTACTTATTCAACTAATATTGGATATGGAACGACCTTCTTCATTGATGTACCAATAAAAAAATAGCTGAAAATTCTAGGACAATCGAATAGTAGCTTTGCCCATTGTACCCTTACTGGTGTAAAGAACTATTGTATAAGTTCCCGGTTTAAATTCTTCAAATCCTTTCCACTCAAAAGAATATAACTTTCCATCATTAGAAAATTCAATCCCTGTTTTTTCGGTGTATTGCATTTCAACGCCATCAACCTCAAAGATCTTGTTATCAGCAATCAGTAAATTACCACTTGGTTCTATGACTCTAATATAAACGTCATAAATCGCTTTTTTCGCTAATGGATTATCAGCTATACTAAAATCTATTCTCAATTTATCGGTTCTTTTAGCACGAGTTTCACTGCTTTCTTTCCCATTTCTGCGCATTCTCAATGCATTAACATTAATGGATGAAATTTTCAAGGCAGAAGCAATATCCATTTTTTGCTCCAAATCATGGTTAATCGTCTCCAATTCATCCGCTTTAGCCATCGCGCTGTTAGCGGAGATTTTCAAACTATCTCTTTCAGAAATAAGTAATGCATTTTCACTTTTAAGCTTTTCGATATCCCTTTTATATTTAGAGACGGCTTCCCTCAATTGAATAATTTGTTGCTGAGCCTTTTCGACCTCCGCTTTGTCTAGTTCATTCTGTGTTAGCTTTGAACGGAGCTCTTCGATTTTGGTACGCGCACTTTCTTGTGCCTGTTTTAGCTCTTCAGTAAGCTCAACATTTTCTTTTGTTACCCGATCTAATTCTACTTCAATTCTGTCAAGCTCAGATTCCATTTGGCTTTTCTCACTCAAAATAGTAACATTCTGGCTGTCAGAATTTCTATATTTCACATAAAAATAGACATTTGTTGCCAACAAAGTAATTATTGCTACAATAAAAAAGTAAATTTTTGTTGTATCCTTACCTTTATCAGCCGCCTCTTCTTCGTTCATTTTTTTCTGCTCATTGACAGTGATTTCCCCATTAAAAGAACGTTTATATCCAATGTCATTCTCTTCCATTTTTTCCACTTTTAGCACGTTAGGTTCCTTACCGTTTAGCAAAAATTGTTCCAACATATTTTATTACTATCCGCGTAGGTTATACCTCAGTTATTCCATCTAAATAGGTCTTTCTGTATTTGGAATAGGACAATTATGTTGATTTATGTATTTTTTTTCTCATACTCAATCATATACTTATCTTTACAGCCTTTTAATAATATCTACGTACGAAGAAC
>DATMSZ010000213.1:0-4449 GCA_035565175.1 Pseudosphingobacterium sp. | reverse complement strand
ATTTTTTGAAATTTTCACTATTTAAACTCTGACCTATGAAAACTTTGGGTGTCGCTACAGTAATTCATGTAAAAAATCTGAACCAATCTTTGCCTTATTATATAGATGTATTAGGATTTACAATCGATTTCCAGTATGGTGAATACGTCGGGATTAAACACGGAAACGTTTTATTGCATTTAAGTAGTTCCTTAAATCCAGGAAAGAAGAAAGAACCAGGGGCCGGCCATGTCTGTATTGATTGCGATGAAGTGGATGCCTACTACGCCAGCGTCCAGGAAAAGGGAGCGGATATTTCAGCACCGCTAGATAATAGACCTTACGGCATGCGCGATTTTGCTGTTGATGACCCCGACGGAAATACGCTGGTTTTCGGTAAAAGCGTTTATGTCTTATAAATAATTTTGAGTTACAAAACTATGTCTTTATTTTGTATTCCTCAATTTTTCTATAAAGGGTAGCTAATCCTAGTTCAAGTAACCGTGCAGCTTCCGTTTTGTTTCCTTTTGTATAATTAAGTACATATTGAATATGTTTCTTTTCAATACTCCACATAGAGAAAGTTGAAAGCAGCTCGTCATCTGGATATGAAGCCGTTTGTATTTCATAAGGTAATGATGAAACGTCTAGTGTATCGTCATTAGAGAGGATAACACTTCTTTCGATTACATTTTTTAATTCTCTAATATTGCCTTTCCAATAATGTTTCTCTAAAGCAGTAATATAGGGTACGCTAAGTTTTTGAACTTTCTTATTGGTTTTAATGGCAAATACACCCGCGAAATTCTTGGCTAAAATGGGTATATCAGATTTTCGGTCCCTTAGCGGAGGCAGTGAAATCTGAAAAACGGAAAGTCTATAATATAAATCACTTCTAAACCGATTTTCAGTAATCTCGACATCCAAATCACGATTTGTTGCTGCAATAACCCTTACATTTACCTTAGTGGTGATGGTGTCACCAACCTTTATAAATTCCCCTGATTCTAACACCCTTAACAGCTTCGCCTGCAGCTCGGTTGCCATTTCGCCAATTTCATCTAAAAAGATTGTGCCGCCGTTGGCTTCTTCAAATAGACCCTTCTTATCTTTTAAGGCACCAGTAAATGCGCCCGCTTTGTGTCCAAATAACTCGCTCTCGAGCAGTTCTCTCCCAAATGCAGAGCAGTTAATGGCTACAAAGTTCTTCTTATTTCTTTCGCTTGCCTGGTGTATAGCTTGTGCAAACACCTCTTTACCAGTACCTGTTTCTCCTAATAATAATACCGTTGTATCAGTTACAGCTACTTTTTTGGCTAAATCGACAACCTGCAATATAGCCTTAGAATCGCCTAATATGCTGTCAAATGAGTATTTTTTACCAACACGTTCCTCCAATTGTTTTACTCGTCGCGCTAATTCGACCTTTTCGAGCGCTCTATGAATAAGTGGTAAGATCTTATTATTGTCATCGCCCTTAGTAATATAGTCGAAAGCTCCCTTTTTAATAGCTTGTACGCTATCTGGGATATTGCCATACGCCGTTAATAATATTACTTCCGCGTTTGGTTGTAATTCCTTTATTCTGGGTATAAAATCGACACCGTTTCCATCGGGTAGCTTTACATCACAAATAACAACGTCGACCTCTTGTTGCATTAACTTTTTATCGGCTGATTTTAGGCTTTCGGACTGCATTACATGAAACCCTTCAAAACCAATAATTTTAGCCATTAAGCTTCTAAGCTTCTCTTCATCGTCAATAAGTAAAATCTGTTGCACGTTTTATAAAATCTATGTAAAAAATATTTTTTGATAAATGGTAAGGACACCGTTTTACATTATCTGTGGAAGTTTGTCAAAAATCTCTAGATTATTGTAATGATTTCATTTTCAACTTATCCCACCAGCGGGCAAGTTTATCGTCATCGAGATCTTCTTTTTCCGATAAGTCGATAGACTTGTTAACCATGTAAAGATTGTTTTCATGCAGGGTATCTGGATCAGGAAATGGAGATGAATAAGCTTTAGAAATTATTACAGTACCTTTTAATGTCTCCACCGACTGACCCTGATCTGCGTTGTAAGCAGTAACCCTAAAGGTGGAAGGCGCTAAAACTTGAATTTTCATCAAACTAGTAGTTATATAAAGCGGGAAATTTCCTCGCTCTATATCAAAAAAAACATCGCCATCTACTTTTAATTCTTTCCGGCTATTAACTTGTGTATCAGTAAGTAAACTTGAACTATCGATATAAAACACTTTGAAACTATCAGGCGCTAAAACTTCAATTTTAGATGGAATAGGTATACTATCACTCATGGAGAGCTTTTTCGTGCCGTCTCTTTCTATCTTATTGTTAGTTGTAGTGTTGCTACAGCTGGCAAATAAAAACACTATCGTAATTAATAGAATTGCGACCGGAAATTTCTTAAATATCATAATACTTCATCGATTAAAGACAAAGCTATGATTTTTTATCAGTTCGCAATACGTTCAATTATTGTTTGCTTGGCACCGTCCATAAATAAATGGTGGAGCTGCCAACAGACATACGCTTATCGGGTTTCCAATCGCCCATATCAAATGAATGTGATACAATTCTCGTTCCTGGTTTTAAGTTGAGCAATTTTGGTTTAAGCTTTAAATTCACAGAGGGTAACAGATATAAGGTTACTACCGTGGCTTTGCTAAAATCAGCTTTAAAAAGGTCCTCTTGAATAAAAGTGACCTTGTCTTTCACTTTAGCTTTTTTTGCATTTTTTTTTGCTTCTTCAATACGTTGCGGATCAATGTCTACTCCAACGCTTGTTGCTCCATAGTTTTTCGCAGCAGTTACTACAATACGCCCGTCGCCGCAACCTAAATCATATAATATATCGTTCTTGCTTACCTGAGCCAGGTTAAGCATGGCGTCTACAACCTGTTGATCAGTGGGAACAAAGGGCACGTCTGTTTTAATAGGTTCTTGAGCCAAAACTGCTTGCGTGCTACATATAAATGTAAACAATATTCCAATTATAATTTTTGATCTTTCCATATTCTTTTACATAACTAGCTGATAGTCCAACACATCAATAAAATAATTGTTTTATTTTTTTATTATTCGTTCACTCTCCTTTATCGCCAGCAAATAAAACAAATAGTAAACCTACGGCCAACACTCCAATACCTAGCAATGCTCCTATTCCTGTATAAACAATGCTGCTAAATAATAGAAATCCACTACTTAAACAGAAAACAATCGGAATAACTGGATACAAAGGGACTTTAAAAGGACGGCTTCTATAGGGATCCTTAACCCGCAGGATTAAAACAGCCAAACCTACCAATAAAAAGAAAAACCAAAAAACAGGTGCAGTATATTCTACAATAGTTTCAAAACCATGTCGCGTTATAGCTCCTAGCGCGACAAGTAATAAGGATATAACTGCTTGTAATATGAGTGCATTTACAGGAGAAGATACTTTTTGATTCCATTTTCCTAGCATAGCAAAACGCGAAAAATCGTTTCCTAAGGCATAGTTAGAACGTGCTCCGGTTATTATCGTAGCATTTGCAGACGTTAAGGCAGAAATGGCGACAAGTAAACCAATAAATTTAACCGATGGGGCTCCCCAAGCAAGTTGAACCAGATCAGCAGCAACAGCCTTTGAATTGGCAACCCCAGCATGTCCTAGAGCATAAATGTATACATAATTAACCAAGAGATATACAATGGTAATGATCAGAATACTTATAATCATAGCGACCGCGATACTTCTGCTGCCAGATTTCATTTCAGCTGAAACATAAGCGGCTTCATTCCAACCTCCGTATGTCAATAAAACAAAAACCATAGCCATTCCCCAATTATTCATAACAGAACCTGTATGATCAGATACATTTGGTGACGATGTTTCTTCTGGTGCAAAAAACAATCCGGCCGCGATAACTAGCAGTATACCAGTCACCTCCATTAGAGTGAATAACTTTTGAGTTCCAGTTCCCAGTCTTATACCAAGCATATTAACCAATGTAAGTAGGATAATAATGCCCGAAGCATAGATCACTTCGGTAGATGGCCCGAAAGCGTAAATTTGTGAAGCGTAATCACTAAATATAAATGCAAGTAAGGCGATAGATCCAGTCTGGATAACGGTCATTCTAGCCCAAGCAAACAAAAAAGCTAACCGTTTGCCATATGCCCTGTAAAGAAAGTGATAATCACCCCCTGCGTGTGGGTAAGTGGAGGTTAATTCAGCGTAGCTTAATGCTCCGAACAAGGATACCGTACCACCTAATAACCATGAAAGGAGAAACATAGTATCATTGGCAGTATTGGCTGCTACAAGAGCAGGTGTTTTAAAGACGCCCGCACCTATTACAATGCCAACAATGATAGAAATAGCGTCTATCGAACCTAACACACGTTTAGGTTCACCAGTGGTTTTATTAGTTGCTTTTTTAGCATCAATCACGCTGATATG
>DATMSZ010000212.1:0-3377 GCA_035565175.1 Pseudosphingobacterium sp. | reverse complement strand
GAAGACAGCGATTGGGAAGACATATTACCCATATTAAAAGATTTTGTTAAAGGAGCAGTGGAGTCGGAGCTTTTAATCCAAGAGATCAAATCAGAAGAAAATTTAAATTTCGAGGGATCTGATACTGAAATAAAAATACAACAAGTGTTGCACGATTATGTGCGTCCAGCAGTTGAACAAGATGGAGGAGCTATCGCTTATAAATCTTTTGATGAAGGAGTTGTAACAGTTGAGTTAAGGGGTTCGTGCAGTGGTTGCCCTTCTTCTACCATCACATTAAAAGCAGGAATAGAAGGCTTATTGAAAAGGATGGTGCCAGAAGTGCAAGAAGTTGTTGCCGAAGCTATGTAATATACTATATATAAGTAGGGTTATCAATTAATAGTTATTATTAATTGATAACCTTTTATTTTTTTAATGTAATGCCCCTCTATTTTTCCGTCCGGTATAAATTAAGCCAGCAATTCCTGATAAGACCATTATTGTTGAAATAAGTTCTGCCTGCGTGAAGCTTAAATCACCAAGGTGGTATTTTGCATTCACCCTAATTAGTTCAATGAAGAACCGCTCAACTCCATTTAATATTAAATAAATACAAAATAAACTTCCTGGCGTCTTAATTTGTTTACGAAGAATCCATAAAATTGCAAACAATACCAAACATATTAAGAACTCATAAAACGAAGTAGGATATACTGCTAACGGCAATTCATGACAGAATTTTCCTTGACAGCCTGCAATCGGAACTCCTTCATTTATTACATTGTTCGGAAATTTAAAGGCCCATGCCCAATCTGGTAGCCATTCTAGCCACGATGGTTTAGGACTTGTATTTGGAATTCCCCAGTCGCCATCTCCAGAGAGCTGGCACCCGAGTCTGCCAATGGCGTATCCTATCATAATGCCTGGTGCACCAACGTCAAGCATATCTAAAGGTCTAATTCCATTTTTGGATGTATAATAAATAACGGCCACACCGCCAAAAAGAATACCACCATAAAAAGTTAACCCGCTAAAAGAAAGCAGACTGCTAACCGGATCTTTAATAAATTCGTCCCAATATTCTAAATTGTGAAATAATTTAGCTCCAAGAAGTCCCCAAATAGCCGCCCATACTAGGATCTGGCCCATTAAGTCTTTTGGGTGTACCACCTTTTCAATTATTTTGATTTCAGCAAGTTGATGCTTCTTTTTGTCGGTATACGACCAATATCCAAACAATGCTCCCAATATAATGCCTCCTAAAAGGTTACCGTCTGAGGAGATAAGAAATGTTTGTGGATCATCAGCAAATAGTTTATAATTAAACAATGCGTACACCAGTTTATAGCCAATAATAAAACCAATTATTCCATTAATAATAAAATCGGCAAAATGCGGCGCTTCTCCTATCTTAACTTTGCGCTTTACTGGTTTTATCCGACCTTCCCGTTTCTTTCTTTCTAATTCAATCTTAAAAATCCAATATGCGCTTAAGAATGCAAATGCCACAAATAATCCGAATGTCTGAATAGGCAGAGGAATAAAAAAACCTGTTAAATATTCTATAAGATGTGAAAGCGTAGGAAACATAAAATAGTGATAAAAAACTTTAAGAACTTTTGCCTGTTGTTAGTTATAGTGAACGGTAAGTGAATATTTAGTCAATATATTTCATGTTAAAATTCAGATTATGAAAAGGTTAGGAATAATACTCGTTATAATTGGAGTCATTATGTTTATATGGACTGGTTTTCGTTACACAAAAAAAGAAACTATCGTTGATGCTGGACCTGTTGAAATTAATGCTGATAAGGAGCAAGAGATAAATTGGCCACCCTATATAGGTGCTATTTTAATAGGCGGCGGCGTTATTGCTTTACTAAGTAGTTCAAAGGTTAAAAACTAAATGGGGCTAATGCCCCATTTAGTTTGTTTATTATTTATTAAAGATCTTTTATCTGTCTTTCATCGCAACGAAATGACGCTTACCCTCACCAGTATAAATTTGTCGAGGACGACCAATCGGTTCTTTATTTGTACGCATTTCTTTCCATTGTGCAATCCAGCCAGGTAGTCGGCCTAAAGCAAACAGCACAGTAAACATATCCGTAGGAAAGCCCAATGCACGATAAATAATGCCTGAATAAAAATCAACATTTGGATATAGTTTACGATCAACAAAATAGCTATCATTCAAAGCTGTTTCCTCTAATTTCTTAGCGATATCCAAAACAGGATCTTTCACTCCTAAATTATTCAATATATCATCACAGGCCTTTTTAATAATTTTGGCACGAGGATCAAAATTCTTATAAACGCGATGCCCAAAGCCCATTAAACGGAAAGGATCGTTTTTATCTTTTGCTTTTGCAAGCCATTTTTCAGAATCCCCCCCGTCTTCTTTTATTTTCTCTAGCATCTCTATCACCGCTTGGTTTGCTCCGCCGTGAAGAGGTCCCCAAAGTGCAGATATTCCAGCCGAAATAGAAGTGAAAAGGTTGGCATTCGATGATCCAACAATTCTTACTGTAGAAGTTGAACAGTTTTGTTCGTGATCTGCATGTAGGATTAAAAGTTTATTCATCGCAGAGCTAACGATAGGATCAATTTCTACATCTTCCGTTAACTGGCCAAAGGTCATATTCAAATAGTTGCCAACGTAATCTAAGCTGTTTTTTGGATAAATAACTGGGTGGCCCAAAGATTTTTTATATATCCATGAAACTATTGTAGGGAATTTTGCCAATAATTTTATAATAGTGAGGTTGTCTTCTTCTTCTGTGGCATCTGGATTTAATGATTCAGGATAGAATGCCGAAAGAGCGCCAACTAAGGCCGATAATTGGCCCATTGGGTGAGATTTTGTAGGAAAGCCTTCAAAAAACTTCTTCATGTCCTCATGGATGAGTGTATGGCGGCTTACTTTATTTTGAAATTCTATAAACTCGTTTTCTGTGGGTAGTTCACCATATATCAGTAAATAAGCCACTTCAAGAAAGGATGATTTTTCTGCCAACTCCTCTATTGGATATCCCCTATAACGAAGTATTCCTTCTTCTCCATCGAGATAGGTGATAGCACTCGTAGTTGCTCCGGTGTTTTTAAAGCCAGGATCCAAAGTGATATAACCTGTTTCTGCTCTAATTTTTGAAATATCTATAGCTTTTTCATTCTCTGTACCTATTATAACAGGTAACTCTACATGTTTATCTCCAATATTTAAAGAAACTGTTTCTGACATAATGATTCTATGGTTTGTAACAAAACTAAAAAAAAAAGCCTTAAAACATAGAGTAAGGCTATAAATATTTCAATTAATTTACGCTGTGTTAACTTTTGGCAAGTTATCTCCAACAGTATAAAATTATTTAATTTCTTGAGTTACAGTTCCACAA
>DATMSZ010000211.1:0-4780 GCA_035565175.1 Pseudosphingobacterium sp. | reverse complement strand
AGGATTCGTCCATGTAAATGATGTGCATAGTTTATGCTGTGCCGTCCCTATCAGAACTTCAATTTTTAAAAAGTACGCTCCTATATTTTGGGAAAGCCTCGGCACGCCTGCAAATGTATGCTAAACTTTTTTGTTTCAAGTTCGGCGGCCTTCTTACTTTAAGAGTTCTTTAAATATCGAATCTATTTGGTAAATCCGAACACCAGCTGTTTTGAGTTTTTCTGCTTTCGAGGTTGCCAGCTCCATGACCTTTTCCTTATCTGACATGCTCCAAGCATTGATAACACCGACAACTGGAATACCTTCTTTCTCCGCCCAACGTACGTCTCCCTGCTTAATATTGTCCGAAAAAAGATAATAATGTTCGGCCTTATAGCCTGGTTTCTTCTTGTTTTCCTCTATTTGTTGACGTGTACAGCTTAACTTAATCTTTCCGGTAAAGTAGTCTGTGGATTCCTCCCTCCCAATCATATAAGCCCCCTTTAACTGATCATAGTGTTCCATCAGCCTCAGCATTTTTGAGAATAATACGGTATCATTCCCGGGAATCTTATTATCGATCATTAGCCGGATCTTACCCTGGCTATTTCGGAGTACTTCCTCAAGGGTGAGTATTTTGGTACCTACAGCGCTTGTAAGACGACTTATTTCAGACCATTCCAGCTCGTTTACTTTCTTATCTAAATTAAAAAAGCGATTGAAGTTATTATCGTGATGAACAAACAATACACCGTCACGACTCATTCGTAAATCTACCTCGACCATCCAGTAACCTTCTTCAATAGCTCGGTTCAATGCAGGCAGGCTATTTTCTGGCGTACGCTCATCAACAACGCCACCACGATGAGCAATTAACTTATAGCCAGACTGATCTCGTTGCTGTGCAAGCATATTGAAACAAAACAGAAATCCAAGTAATGAAAGACAAAGGCTTTTCATATATGTTAAATTTGCCATCAGGCCCATGTTAATAAGCTCCTCTAATTTTTGCTTTTATATTGTTGTCATAAAGCTGTCTTAATTGCTTGTGTGTTTCGGATGAAAGCGGAGACAACTTAGAGGCGGCAACATTGTTTTTAACCTGATTTACTTTACTTGCCCCGGGGATAACACTCGTTACTTGCGGATGGTCTAATATCCACCGAATAGCCCATTCTGCCATATTTCCATTTGGCAGTTTCTTTTTTATTTCTTCAGCTAGGTTAATACCTTCCTCAAATAAAATACCGGAAAAGGTTTCACCAACATTAAAGGCTTCGCCATCTGCATTAAAGTTACGATGGTCGGCAGCGGCAAACGTTGTTTCTTTGGTGAAACGACCCGCAAGTAATCCACTCGCTAAAGGCACTCGTACGATCAACGCAACACCTTTTTCATGCGATTTTTCAAAAAGTTCATCCGCTACGTGCTGACGAAATAGGTTAAAAATAATCTGTAAAGAGTCTACACCTTCCTGCTCTAAGCATAAAAGTGCTTCTTCGACAGTTTCCACACTGGCACCAAAATGGCGAATTAACCCCTCCTCTTTCAGTCGCCGTAAATGATTGAACACGTTCCCTTCTTGCAATTCCTTAAAAGGCACACAATGTAACTGTTCCAGAAACAGTTGCGAAATACCTAAACGATCCAACGAACTTTCCACATGCCTTCTCATGGCATCGTAAGTAAAGTTCTGCGGCCATCCATTTGGCTGATCTTGACGACGCCCTAATTTTGTTGCAACAAAAATTTCGTTCTCCTGCGATTTTAAAAATTCTCCAATGATAGCCTCACTTATTCCCATTCCATAAACATCGGCCGTGTCGATAAAATTTCCACCCAAACTTACATAGGTCTGTAATATCTGGAAAGCTTCTTCCTTGTCTATTTCTCCCCATTCGGCACTTCCCAATTGCCACGTCCCTAATCCTACTTCCGCTATATTATTTCCTTTAAAATTTCTATAATTCATTTTTCGATCTACTATTTTGTTTTGTTTAATGGTTGGTACGAACACCATTCGGCTTCAAAGTTAATTACTCGGCTAACATTAATACCTACTTTGTAATTAATATGCTATAAAAATGCTTAAGTGATATCAATCTTAAATAAAAAATATAGTGAAATTTCATGCAAAAAAAACCCTTACCGTACATTATGCTATTTTTCAATCGTTGATTTATAGCTTTAAAATGCGTTTAATAATACCTGCTTAACCGCTGGCATTTCTTTATCAGACTTAAAATTCAACTTGAAAACTGATCAAATCATACGAAAATGTCAATGTAAACCACTTCATCCGAAATGGGGATAATTCCATGCTTTTGCAAAGAGTTGAAGTATAAACTATCTCCCTTTTTTAGTTCATACTCTGTTTCGGCTACCTGCATCCTCATCATTCCTTCGATGATAAAGATAAACTCCTCCCCTTCATGCGATAATTGATGAGGAATGACTTCTCCTTTTTTTGCTACGAATAAAAAGGGCTGCATTTTTTTGTCGTGAAATGCCGATGCATATGGAAAAATTGAATATCCCTTTTCAGTTGTGACCAACTTCCCCTCTGCTTCTTCTCTAGTAGTTACGATCGCCTTAGCCCATCCATCACGTTCAAGCAAACTTGAAATGTTAGTACCTAAAGTTTGCGCTATTTTTACAAGTGTTGCTATTGACGGGACTGTTCTATTGTTCTCAATCTTTGAGATCATACTTTTTGAAAGACCGCAATTATCAGCCACTTCCTGCAACGTTCTTTTCTGATTGGTACGTAACATCCGTATTCGGTCACCCACTTCTAAAGATTCTGTATTACTCTCTTTAAGATTTTCTATTGCATTTTTCAAGGTCTCTTATTTCAATTGGTTTATCAGAACAAACTTAATAATTCAACCTTGTTGAACCAAATCAAACACCATTTTTTAATAGGATAACGACAATACCTACTTTATTTGTACTTTTTCAGAAGGCAAGTACCCTTGCTCGCCAATAGCTCATATAATAATATTTTTAGCGTATTTACCAATCGAGCTTAATTAGTGCCACTGCCTGACGCTTTAACTGTAAAGGCACGATAACTTTCCCTTCGATAGTTTGTACCTTTTTATTAACAATACGTTTCAATTGACCTGCCTTTTCGAGTGTTGAAATTTGTTGTTCGGAAGGCTTTTGAGGCGACCCCATTTTTTTCCAAACTTCATATGAATTACTATTTTCATCATCAATAAGATAAATATTTAATGTCGTGCTTTTTACCGGAATATTATTTAAGATTATACTGACAGCTTCTGCTGGTCCTTGGCTATCAACATCATGATAACTCCAGACCATCACGGCGGTTGATGTCGTATCTTTAGTAGCTAGTACACCAATATCGGTTTTTGGCCCGCGGATACTGGAATCGAGCACCGTCTCTAAAGGATACATCCTATTACTTTCTGCCCAGATCCGATTCCCATCCATCATTCCAAACATCCTGAAAACATTAAGTACTGGCTTATCAACCCCATTCGTTGCTAAATCGCGGAAGCCATAGAACCAGGGTTGATTTTCAAATTCAAAGGACCATGATACAGCCCCTAGAAAATTTACTTTCGCGCGATCGGCCAACAGATACTTCCGTGCAAAAGATGCCGCAGTATAACTCGAATACATTGTTCCATTGCGATAAGCATTTTCCGGGTTTGTTGCCATACCACATGCCGCACATCCTTCTGGATCAGATTCACCAATAATTAATGGCAAATCTTTTGTTTGAGGATAAGAGGATGCGATGTTAAACCCAGCCGCAATATCGCGCATCTGCGGAGACATATTCATCACAACAGTTCCATTTACGAGTTTGGGTGATCCCTTAGCATGAAAAAGGAGCGCGTCTAAAGGAGAGCCGATTTTTCCGGTAGCATAGTTCTTTCCAGAAATACAATGTTTTATAAAATTGTTCATCCACTCCGTAGCACCTTTACCCGATGTTCCCGCTATATTTGGCCCCCCTATTTTCGCCGTTGGTAATGCGCGTCTAACTCCATCCGCCGCATAATCATACAGTTTAAAGAATTCGTCCTGACTAGCCTTCCAATAATGTCCATTAGGCTCATTCCAGACCTCCCAGTACCATGTTTCTACTTCTTTCTTTCCGTAACGTTCTACCGAATGTTTTACCCATTGAAAAACCAGCTCACGCCATTTATCATAATCTTTTGGAGGGTAAGCCCAACCCGTGATGATATCTGTATAAGGATCCCCTGGTTTCCAGTGGTGTCTGTAAGGTTTGGGGTTGTTTGAGGATAAATCCTCAGGCATAAAACCTATTTGAGCCAGCGGCTTCATTCCCCTTTGAATATAAGTATCAAAAATACTATCTATGATTGTCCAATCATAAATCGGTTTCCCGTTAGCATCCTCGGTATATGCATTTGTTGATCCCCATTTTAATGCTGCGGTACCATCGCCACTAACTAGCAAACTATGTGTTCGTACATATACTGGAACCGGACTTAAATCAGCAATTTCTGAAAGGAGCTTTTTGCCGTCCTTCATATAGGTATAGTTGGGTTCATCATAGCCAAACCATGCCCACACCGGCTTCATAGGGGCTATTTCCTTTTTTAGATCTACTACAATCTTGACTGCGTCTGACGGAATGTTTTGTGCTTTAGAAAATGTCAAAGCGAATAAGGAAACTAATAACAGGTAGAATTTTAATGGTTTTTGCATATTCTTATTTATATATTGGTTAGATAAGCCGTATCATTGCGGCGTTAGTTATTAAAAACGGTTTACAATAGTTCAACAAAGTTGAATA
>DATMSZ010000210.1:0-13546 GCA_035565175.1 Pseudosphingobacterium sp. | reverse complement strand
AAGAGGGTTCGAACTAAGCCTAATATGATTGTTATATTTGACGATAAAATACTGTAAGAGTAATTTTCTGAAACCTTGCCTTCGCCGTTTTGTTATTTATTATTATATTAGTTAGTTTTTTAAACTAGAATGACCATGTCTACATTTTCTGAATTAATAAAAGGAGATAAACCGGTATTAGTTGACTTCTATGCGGAGTGGTGCAACCCGTGTAAAATAATGGCGCCGATACTTAACGAGGTCAAATCTTCGATAGGAACAAAAACAACCATTATCAAGGTTGATGTTGATAAAAATCCGCAGGCGGCGGCAGCTTATCATATTCAAGGGGTGCCTACGTTGATTCTGTTTAAAAATGGCGAAATAAAGTGGAGACAAAGTGGTGTCGTACAAAAGAATGTATTAGAACAAATTCTTTTAAAACATGCATAAGGACTTAATTTAAAGTAAAAATTAAAGAGTGAAAAAAACAACATTCCCTCTAAATTAAAAAAAGTATTTTTGCAGAAATACTTAGCAGGTAAAATAAAGCAATCAACAAAAATATGCGTAACAAAATACTTATTCTGGATGATGACGAAGACATCCTCTATTTCTGTTCGGTAGTTTTCGAAAATCTCGGCTTTGATGTAGTATCTTCCCCTCACAGTAAAGATATTATCGATCAAGTAGAGCAGGCTGGACCAGATATTATTTTGATTGACAACTGGATTCCTGGCCTAGGTGGAATTAAAGCTACACAGACTTTGAAAGAAGCGCAGCACTTAAAACAAATACCCGTCATTTTATTTTCGGCAAACAGTAACTTACCGGCTTTAGCTGAAGAAGCGGGCGCCGACAGCTATTTAAAAAAGCCCTTCGATCTAGATGAATTGGAAAGCTTGGCGCTGTCGTTGTTAAATAAATAACTAATGTGGAGGTGAAATGAGCTTCCGAAAGATTATTCATGTCGACATGGACGCTTTTTATGCGTCGATTGAACAGCGGGATAATCCACAATATAGAAATACCCCTATTGCAGTTGGCGGCCTGCCAGATCAAAGAGGAGTGGTTGCTACAGCAAGTTACGAAGCGAGAGCATTTGGAATACATTCTGCAATGTCTTCCAGAAGAGCCCTTGAATTATGTCCAGAAATCATCTTTGTAAGACCTCGGTTTGAGATTTATAAACAAGTCTCCAACGCTATTAGATCAATTTTTAGCAGGTATACCGATCTCATTGAACCACTATCGCTGGATGAAGCTTATTTAGACGTTACACAGGATAAATTAGGCATAGGTTCGGCCTTAGATATCGCAAAAGAAATAAAAAAGAGCATTCATTCAGAGCTTAATTTAACCGCATCTGCTGGCGTATCTACCAATAAATTTGTTGCAAAAATTGCTTCCGACTTAAATAAACCCGACGGTTTGACCTTTATTGGTCCGTCTAAAATTGAATCTTTTATTGAGCATTTAGCTATTGAAAAATTCCACGGAGTTGGTAAGGTAACGGCTAAAAAGATGAAAGGATTAAACATATTTAATGGTGCAGATTTAAAAAAATTATCAAAACAACAGCTTATTCAATATTTCGGCAAGGTTGGTAATTTCTATTACGATATTGTTAGAGGAATAGATAATAGGCCCGTAGAGCCTTATAGGGAATTAAAATCGATAGGAGCCGAAGATACTTTTAATGAAGATATTTATGATCTCTCTTTAATGCTTCACGAGCTTCGGATAATTGTTTCAAAAGTGCAAAAGAGGCTTGAATCAAAGCAAGTGAAAGGATACACCGTTACCTTGAAAATAAAATTTTCAGACTTTAAACAGATTACTCGAAATTATACGCATGCAGCACCGATTCCATTAGAAGAAATTGAACAGTTTGCAATAGACCTCTTAAAACAGGCTCCCATAGAAGGCAAAGGAATTAGACTACTGGGCGTCACTTTGTCCAATTTCAATCCATATAAAAACAATTCATACCAATTATCTTTGTTCTAAAAGAACGTCAATTGTTCATATTTTTTTACTTAGTGTCTTAAAATAAGTACACTTACAGCTTTTGCGAAGCAATCACAAACACCCTGATTATAAGAAAGTTAGTATTTTTGGCTTGTCTATTGCAATTTGTCAAACAATTAATTAACAAAAATTAAAATCATGAAAAAAGTATTATTATCGATTACAGCTTTACTATTTGCAACAGGTGTTTTTGCCCAACAAGAAATGGGTTTCGGTTTAAAGGCAGGTGTTAACTTTCCAAAGTACAGTCTTTCAGATGGTGACTTTAACACAGGTAGCACAACTAATTTTCATATAACTGCATTTTTGGATGCTCCCATTGCCACCGACAGATTTTACGTACAACCCGGAATATCTTTGCAGGGTAAAGGGGCAAAATTGTCTCAGAGCTCAGTAGGAACTGTTAAACAAAACACCATGTGGATTGAAGTTCCGGTAAACTTTGTGGCGAAATTTCCGGCAGCTGATGCAGGAAAATTTTTCTTGGGTGCTGGACCATATGTAGCCTTCGGTATTTCAGGCAAGAATAAATACGAATCAGGCTGGGGTTCTGCTGAAGAGGATTTTGATTTTGGTAAAGATGGTAGCTTGAAAGGCACTGATTTCGGTCTGAATTTTATTGGTGGATTTGAGTTTAATAACGGCTTAATGATCCATGGAGGTTATGGTCTTGGACTCAGTAATCTTGCACCCGATGGAAATAGCGGAGATATTAAACAGCGACTTTGGACTGTAGGATTAGGATTTAGAATATAATATCCTTAAACCATGTTGGAAAGGGTGTCTACTAATTAGACACCCTTTTTTTATTAGTAATCTAATGCCATGCGGAACATGAGTGCCCCCACGGTCAAGTTTGTTCTACTATCTATCAAAATCCCTGCACCGTTAGCCCTGTTATCGTCATATAAATCAAAAGGTAAGGTTTCAGCGGTTTTCAGTCTTATCCGACCTATATCATTCAGTTTAAAATCATGAACGCTGTGTTTCTCTAATGTGTTTATATCAACATTGTATACGATCTCCTGTATTTTGCAGCGCGTTAATTTACTATTATGTTGCAAAAGATAGGTAATGGATAAATCCAACGGACGTGCATCCATCCAACATAGATCTGCTTCAATCACTTGGCACTCATATGGTAAATTCGAACTGTTTACGATAACGTCTCCCCTGCTAATATCGATATTGTCTTTTAGGTGAATCGTAACAGACTGTCCTGCAACAGCTTCAGCAGGATATTTATCAAACTGTTCTATTTTAGTGATTGTAGTTTTCTGACCAGAAGGAAGCACCGTTACCTCATCATTTATTCTAAACGTTCCACTTGCTACCTTACCTGCATATCCTCTGTAATCATGTAAATCGTCTGTTTGAGGGCGTATCACCCACTGAACAGGAAATCTTGCGTAGGCGACACTTGTTTCAGCGGAAATCTCTACATTTTCCAAGTAAGTCAACAAGCTCTCCCCTTGATACCAAAACATACGCTCTGATTTCTGAACAACATTATCGCCTTTTAAGGCACTTACAGGAATATAAGTAACTTCATCTAGATTTAGTTGATGTGCTAAGGCTTTATATTTCTGGATAATTGCATTAAATACGGTTTCACTGTAATCTACCATATCCATTTTATTGATACATACAATAAGATGTTTGATCCCTAGCAAAGATGCTAAGTAGGAATGCCTTATTGTTTGTTCTACAACGCCATTACGCGCGTCTACCAAAATGATTGCTAAATCTGCAGTAGAAGCGCCCGTAACCATGTTCCGGGTATACTGAATATGTCCAGGCGTATCTGCAATAATAAATTTGCGTTTTGCCGTTTGAAAGTACTTATATGCTACGTCTATCGTGATTCCTTGTTCTCTTTCTGCTCTTAATCCATCCGTAAGTATGGCTAGGTCAACCGTTCCGTCATCATTTTTACGATTGGAATTTTGCAAGGCTTCCAATTGATCGGCCAAAATAGAGCCTGTATCATAAAGCATTCTACCGATCAATGTGCTTTTCCCATCGTCTACACTACCCGCCGTAAAAAATTTTAATATGTTCATTCTCTTATTATATTTAAGAATTGGGTTATGCCAGTAATTTTTGAAATGGCAATTTCTCTCATTTTATTAGTTGCGATTATTCTTAAAACTTAAAAATAACCACCTTTTTTTCTATCCTCCATGGCTGCCTCCGAAACTTTGTCATCCATTCGTGCGCCACGTTCACTGATCTTAGATAAGCTGATCTCAGAAATAATATCGTCTAATAAAACAGCATCTGACTCCACTGCAGCGGTACAAGTCATATCGCCAACTGTACGAAATCGTACTTTCTTACGGAAAACAACATCTTCTTCATCCATGTTTAAAAAGGGAGAAGCAGCCATTAACTGGCCGTTCCGTACAATGCAGTCACGCTCATGGGCAAAATAAATAGATGGCAAAGCTATATTTTCGCGCTGTATATAATTCCAAACATCAAGTTCCGTCCAATTACTTATTGGAAAAACACGAACGTTCTCTCCTTTATGTATTTTACCATTATAAATATTCCATAATTCAGGCCGTTGTCTCTTGGGATCCCACTGGCCAAATTCATCCCGTACCGAAAAAATACGCTCTTTGGCCCTTGCCTTTTCTTCATCTCTACGCGCTCCGCCTATACATGCATCGAATCCATATTTAGCAATTGTATCTAGTAAAGTAACGGTTTGCAATGGATTTCGGCTCGCATTTTTACCTTTTTGTTCAATTACCTTACCCTCATCAATCGACTCTTGAACATACCCAACAATCAATTTTTCACCTATGCGTTCCATCATTTCGTCTCGGTACTTAATTGTCTCATCGAAATTATGTCCGGTATCGATATGGACTAACGGAAACGGAAATTTACCAGGCCGAAATGCTTTCTCAGCTAAACGTACCAAGGTGATCGAATCCTTACCGCCAGAAAATAATAATGCAGGTTTTTCAAATTGACCAGCAACCTCTCTTAATATATGAATGGCCTCTGCTTCTAGCTGATCTAAATAATCTAAATTATTTTTGTTCATTTTTTTAATATTAAGACTTTACAGCATGTAAACCGCACTCTTTCTTTGATTGATCTTCCCACCACCAACGTCCGGCACGAAAATCTTCGCCTTCCTGAACTGCTCTGGTACATGGGGCACAACCAATACTGGGAAAGCCTTTGTCATGTAAAGTGTTATATACTATATGGTTTTCTTTTATAAATGTTTTGACCTGATCTAAAGTCCAATCAAATATAGGATGATATTTGATAATATGATGTCCCTCATCCCATTCAAGATTTTCCATATCTTGCCTATTTAATGATTGTTCTCCTCTGATGCCGGTAATCCAACACTCATTACCGCTCAACGCTCTATTTAGCGGTTCTATTTTACGGATGTAGCAGCATTCCTTTCTATTTTCTACTGATTCGTAAAAACTACTCGGTCCTTTTTTGTCTACCATTTCTTCTAACAATACATTGTTAGGGTAGTATGCGTGAATCGGTTTCCCATAATTTTCGAGTGTCCTATTCCAAACGTAGTAAGTTTCGGGAAATAACCGCCCCGTTTCGAGCGTAAAGACCTTTATTGGAATATTATTACTGAATATTATGTGGGTCAATACCTGATCTTCCCAACCAAAACTAGTAGAAAAAACGATCCTACCATCGAATTTATGAGCTAAAAAACCTAACGATTCGACAATTCCCTTATCCTTTAAATCTTCTTTCAACTTCGTTAAATCCATTTCTTAATTTTATTCGTTAATATTAACATTTTTTGTGATTAGGCAAGATTAATAATAAACATGGTTACGTTTCGAATGCTTACGATCAGTACAATGATTCCTACTAATACCATAATCGTTTTGGCCGATATTCTATTGGAAACTTTTGCAGCAATCGGAGCAGCTAGTGCACTACCTAATATCAATCCTAAAACAGCTTCCCAATGGGCTCCACCTAACATAGAAAGAAAGGTTAAAGAGCTTAATATTGCGATAAAAAATCTTGTAATTTTTACTGTACCCAATGAAAATAGCGGGTGCCTCCCTCCTGCAATTAAATTTGACAACACAATGGAACCCCAACCACCGCCAAATGCAGCATCGATAAAACCACCAAAAAAACCTAGAAGGCCTATTCTCTCAATTTTTTTCTTTTTAGATTTCTTTCGGATATTAAGCGCTTTAAGTAAAATCACCACACCTAATATTCCGGTATAAATGGCAACCAAGGGCTTGGTATAAGCACTGTAATGTTCTAAGGAAGAAAGAAGGTAAGCACCTATTATTGCACCTATAACACCAGGAATAAGCAGCAACTTGAAGAGCTTCCAATTTACATTGCCCATTTTGTAATGCATCCAGCCAGCAATGCCATTACTTAAAACTTCCGACAAATGTATTCCCATACTTGCCGGTGCCGGGGGTATGCCCATAGCCAGCGAAAAAGACGAAGAGGTGACTCCATAAGACATCCCTATTGCTCCATCAACCATTGCAAAAACAAAGCCTGCTATTAAAAAATAATAAAATATCGGATTAATCTCTACAAGAAAGGACTGGAAGTTAGGTTCTTTATGCCAGAATACTAATACGCCTATTGCTACCGAAAATATGATAGCAAACCAGATCAACCATTTAAAATTTACTTTAATCTTACTGTGTTCCGGAGTTGTTACTAAAGAAGCTGTAACCGCATTTAGCTTCCTTACTTTCTCCGTAAAATCACCTTGCAATTTATCACGCAAAAGACTCATTTGCTGAAGTGTTTGATCGAGTTCGTTCGGTATACTTTCGGCTAAGACTTCCTTAACCCTTTTGGCAATTGTTGGCGATTTTCCGTTCGTAGAAATGGCAATTTTGAGATCTCCTTTTTGCACGATGGATCCTAAGTAAAAGTCGCATAAAGCTGGTTTATCCGCTATATTGACAAGCAAATTTCTTTCGTGTGCAGCTTTTCTGATTAATTCATTTAGAATATTATCATTGGTAGCAGCAATTACCAGTTGCATACCTTCCATATCGCTCGGTTCAAATGACTTCTGTAGCAGCACAACCTGCGGATACCGTTTACATAAATCATGTATTTGGTCACAAATATTGTTTGCTACAACTTTGATTTTAGCGACTTCGCTGTTATTGAGAATGGCATTTAATTTTTCTAAGCCCACATTTCCGCCACCAATAAGCAACGTATTAAGCTCATTTAATTTAATAAAAACAGGAAACAATTGATTCCCATTCCCCGCCTTATTTGACGGGACTAAATTAATCTCATTCTCTAATAACTGGGACATAGTTTTCAACAACAGCTTTATATGATGGATGTAAAGAAACAACTTCGCCAAACACTAACAATGCGGGTGCTCCTACCATCTCTTCCCTTGATCTCTGTACAATGTTGTCGACATTCCCAAGTATTAGCTTTTCTTGTTCTGTTGATCCGCTTTGAACAATAGCTACGGGTAATGCTGATTTACCGGCATTCTTAAATATTTCTACAATTTCGGCCAATTTTTTTAATCCCATTAAAACCACAATGGTTGCGTTGGATTGTGCAGCCGTATAAATATCGCCTGAAACTTCCCCTGAGGCAGTTGTACCTGTAACAACCCAAAAACTTTCGCTTACGCCTCTATGCGTAACAGGTATATGCTGTAGTCCTGGAACTCCTATAGAACTGGAAATACCCGGAATTACGGTTACAGGAATTTGATGACTAGTGGCAAATTCAAGTTCTTCATAACCTCTGCCAAATACAAACGAATCTCCTCCTTTTAGTCGAACCACATGCCCAAAGTTTATGGCATAATCTACCATTAATCGGTTTACAACCTCTTGAGAATAAGAATGGTCGCCAGAACGTTTGCCAACAAACACTTTTGTGGCAGATGGATTCACAAAATCGAGGATTTTCTCACCTACCAAGGCGTCGTATAATACTACGTTCGCATTTTGTAGTGCTTTGTAGCCCTTTAAAGTGAGTAATTCCGGATCTCCTGGCCCCGCCCCCAATAGCGTTATCTTTGGTTCTATGTAGTTTTTGTTAGTTTTCATTAATTGTTATCGTATTATCTATTCTCTAGCGTTTTCGAGACTCGTTTATGATTGTAACAAGGCCTCTCTTCTAGTTTTAATTAGTTTTAAAAATTCACTAGCGCTGTTGAAATATTCTTGTGCAAACAAAGCGGATGGTTCCTGTTTATTAATTTTTAAAACTAAATCTGCAAAAGTTCCGTCTATAGCAAAATCTCCGCTTTCAACGTAGTTAGTATCAAAGTCTTTTATCGTACCGATCTGCGTGCTGCTGTTTATGCCTTTATCTAATAGCATTGCCTTCGCACTACTGATGAAAACGCTATAGGTATGATAAATTGCGTCTGCCCATGCCTCTCTTTCTAACGCACGTGTTGCCCAATTTAGTTTCTCTTCTGCTTCAAACACTAATGTTGCCACTAAATCAATTACAACACCAGCACACTCCCCTACTCCAATCGCAGTTTTAAAAGTTTCTTCATGTCCCCAATCAACAAATTCTTCTTCTTTTAGGGTAGTGAGATCAGCTAATGGTTTCAACAATTGATAAAAATAATCTTTTCCCTGTCTATCGTAGTAGTGATGAAAATTTTCGTCTGGACTACTATTGGTTTTAAAATCGTCTAACAGCGTTCTCAACACATCTGTCGCTCTCTTAGACGGCGTTTTAATCACTCGCTCTGCTACCCTTCCCACGCCATCGCCTACTGTTCCACCACCTAGCATTACCTGAACCGCCGGCACTACTTTGCCCGCCGCTTTCAATGAACTTCCGTGAAAACCTATTTCTGCTAACCCATGCTGACCGCAAGAGTTCATACAACCGCTGATTTTGATTTTCAGGTCTTTATTAAATATAAAATCAGGATACTCTTGATAAATAACGTCTTCCAATACAGCAGCCAATGTCATGCTGTTCGAAATTCCCAAATTACATGTATCTGTACCTGGACAAGTAGTTACGTCTGCCAAGCTGTCAAAACCCCGTTTGGTAAAGCCGATTTTATCTAAGGCATTGTAGAGCGCAGGAAGATTCTCTTTAGGAACAAACTTGAGAAGTAGTCCTTGATTTTGCGTAATGCGTATTTCGTCAGCCACCAAAGGACGTATTAATTCTATAAATTCACGGGCAACGTCCGTCTTTATATCACCAATTAAAACTTTGATAAAAACGCCAAACTGCCCTTTTTGCTTCTGCTCGAATACGTTTGTTGCCAACCATTGTTCGTAATGTAACAAATTGGATGCTTCCACCTCTTCCTTAACGATGGTTGATGGCGGATTAGGTGCGGCTAAACTGTCCTTATTGATAGCGTATATTTTAGTTTTGGTGCTTATTTTCTCCTCCTCAACCAGTCTCAAAACTTCTTCAAGACCAAGTTTTTGGATAAGGTATTTCATCCGAGCCTTGTTACGGTTATTACGTTCTCCATACCTATCGAATACACGAATTACAGCCTCAATAAATGGAATTAACTGATCTTCTTCCAGAAATTCATACACCGGGTAAGCAAGTATAGGTTGCGCACCAAGCCCTCCACCAATCATTACTTTGAAACCTCTTTTACCTGCCGAATTTATTTTTGGAATCAACCCAATATCATGAGCATAACTATAAGCCGTATCTTTATCGCTTGATGAGAACGCAATTTTGAATTTTCTACCCATTTCTTGGCAGATAGGATTTCGTAGGAAGTATTCAAAAGTAGCGTGGGCATAAGGTGATACATCAAAGGGTTCATCCGGATCAATACCGGCCACAGGAGAAGCTGTTACATTCCTTACGGTGTTGCCACAGGCCTCCCGTATTGTCACATCGTCTTGTTCTAATTTAGCCCATAGTTCGGGGGTGCGATCTAAACTAACAAAATGTATTTGTATATCTTGCCTAGTTGTTAAATGCAGGTTGCCGCTACCATATTCATCGGCAATATCTGCTATACGGAGAAATTGTTTAAAATTCACCTTTCCAAAGGGCAATTTGATACGTATCATCTGCACACCTGGCTGCCTTTGACCGTAAATGCCCCTCGCTAAACGAAGGCTTCTAAACTTTTCTTCATGTATCGTACCTTCACGAAATGCGTGGATTTTCTTTTCAAGATCAATTATATCTTGCTCAACCACTGTATTTTCTAATTCCGTTCTAAAACTTTGCATCGTCTATCAATCATTTTACTAGCCTTCACTGAACCAAAGAAAATCCCCTTTACAGTCAAGTCTAAATTATCAAAATCCAAAAGAATTTTTCAATTTAATATAAATTTCATAAAATTTAAAGAAAGTACTAACAAATCGAACAATCTTTAAATTAAGCAAATATATAAAGTATATAGTATTAGTAGCATTAAATATAGACATTTTTTTCTTTTTTTTTACATTGTAAGAACATCCGCTAACTTTTAATCACAAATTTTCTCATTGCTTACTGATGCAATTATTCTAAAAACTTGATACCTCCGGTATTTTTATTAGGTTTGGATATGAAATTCGTTTTACACGTTATCGCTATTTGTATTTGCTTTTTGGGCTTGCCTGCTGTTTCCTTTGCTTTAAAAAAACAGCCTCTTGACAATTTTATTGTAAAGGAAAATCTGATCAAAAATGGTAAACTGGCAATCATTGCATGCGACTCCACTGAAAAGCCAATTGACCAAGTTAATGGTACATTTTCCTTTATAATCAATGGTTTTAAACAAGCTCTTTCTTTTCGGGAAGGTATTGCTATTTCACCGCTTGAAATAGAAAGATCTTCCTTTGTATTTCTCAAACATCAAAATGAACAAGGCACACATAGCAAGCTATATTATGTCTATAAAAATGATGATGGGTTAAAACCTTTCAAAATTAACTGGATTGTACTTCTCCTTATTCCAATTATAATCATCCTCATAGCATCGATATACAAACGGCTTATCTTTTTTGCGGTTCTGGCCTTGGCAGCCCTCATCTATTTCAACTATAATAAGGGCTTAAGCTTTGATGGAATATTTGAAACAATATCCCACGGTCTGCAAAATATTTTTTAGAAACGGGAAACAAAACAACAAGCTTTAGGCAAAGAACAGCGAATTAAGCTCCCCTTTCGTTCAATGTAAAACGCTGTTAATAACAGCAGCGAAATCCCATAAGAAAGTAACCTACTCGCTAACCAACTACTAATAACTAAAAACGAACAACTAATAACTAAAAAGGCATTCCTATTCCGAAATTATATTGAATAAAATTATAGGGATCGGGTGAATTTGTAAGACTATATTCTTCCTTAAACTCCTTACTATTAAACAGTTCTGTTATCACCCACTGCTTATCTCCTGTAAACTGAGGATCTTTTATTTTCACACCTGCATCAAATCGAAATACAAAGTATCGAAGATCAAAGCGTAAACCTGCGCCGGCTCCAATTGCTATTTGACCCATAAACTTATCGAATTTAAACTCTCCTCCGGGATTCTCCGCAGCTTCTCTTAACCGCCACACATTCCCAAAATCTGCAAACGTTGCACCTTTTAATTTAGCTCCAAAAAATTTATTCAATAATTTAAACCGATATTCAAGATTGCCGACAATCTTGATTTCGCCTAGCTGGTCTAAATTCCGCAGACGTAACCTTAGTTCGTCAGATAAAATAGCTCGATTATAATTTCCAGGTCCGAGCGTTCTCGCTTGCCAAGCTCTGAGATCATTCATTCCGCCACCGAAAAACTGCTTTTCAAATATCAAGAACTCAGAGTTATTCCCAAAAGGCACACCTATTCCCGAATTAATCCTAGCTATAAATTGACGCTCCCCTCCTAAATAACGGTATATCCTAAAATCAACTTCGGCCTTTATATACTGTAAATATGGAACGTTCAAAATGGTATTTTGTCCTAAATCATTTTTTTTAAAATTTATGATTTTGCTAAGTAAATTTAATGTGTTGCCGCTTAGATCTAATGTTCCCCTAAAAAAAAGAAAATTGTCGTAGGTATTCAGTCTCAGTGTATTAAAAGTGTAAGCATATTGGCTTCCAATTCCAAAATATGCTCTGTCATTACTTTTAACATACAAGTCATACCCCTGTTCTTCTAAAGTGTTCTTAAAGTCCTCGTCTAATCTTCCTAGCCTGTATTCCAAAGATAAAGGCGTTACACTATGTAATTTATATTTGGTGTCATACCAGTTATAAGAAATAGAGTTTATTACATATCTATTACTATACGTATTCAATTGATCAAAAATCTGCCAATTGGTAGAAAATATGGTATGTGGCATCCCATTCTTGCCCATTAAAGGAATTTTAAATGGGACGATCAGTCGGGGAATAGATAAATTAGCTCCAAACTGAAAGTCGCGGTTCCAAACTCGATTCCAGAGAGGACCTCCTAGCTGTGAGTCGAAAAGCATGCCATATCGCGCTTTAACTTCTAGTTGTTCAGAACCTCCAAATAGATTTCTATTTGTATACGTATTACCCAGATTGAAACCACTACGCCCCGAAGAAAACACATATTCACCTTCCACCCTGTTCGCCATTCTTTTTGATGGTATCAGTTCGTAATTAACGGTGAGGGAAGTTGAATCCTTCTTTTTATAGGTCGTTCGGATAGCTCTAAAGCTGTTCAATTCATATAAACGGTCATAAGTTAGATTTTCACGTTCTGCATCAAATAGATCACCTTCTTTTGGATATATATAACGTGCTAAGGGTTTAGGCTTAAATTTATCTGAGTAATCCTGAATAACTAAAGCACCTGGTAAAATGGTCTTTACTGCTGAACTATCGCCAAGTCCCTCCTCACTATTTTTAATCGTGACAAAACTACTATCAATTTTAAAAACTGTATGAGCGCTTTTCCCTTCAGGATTATCAATAAACAGCCTTAAATCTGCTTGACCCTTGTTAATATTAGTATCTACTTCAAATCGTACATACTGCCGCACGTAATCATAATAACCACGCCTGCGCATTAGATTATAAATAGATTCACGCTCTTTTACGAGCGTATCCGCGTCAAACCTCATTCCTGTTCTTAGTGAAGTGTGCCCTGCAGCATATGCTCTATATATACGCTCAACTTCCGAATCGGCAATTTCACTATCAATATTTCTTACATTAAATTGCCCGCCTTGTTTCGCGTTAAAAATAATATGCGCCTTTTTCTTCTTTACAGATATAGCACTAGTCACCTCCGCATTAAAGTATCCCTTTGCAGCTAAAAATTTTTGAATTTGGTTTCTAGAAATCTCCACTAAGGAACTATCTAAGATGCTGGGAGGTTCACCTACGTTTCTTATTTTATCGGTTCTGTATTTACCTTTTTTGCTATTGGCAAAATTATAAATAAATAAGTTTATGGAGGAGTTGGGCTGAATTTCCCGCTGTATATATTCTGCAGCCTCGTCTTTAAACTGTTTACTTATTCCATTTAATTTTACCTTTGTAACAAGTGCTTGATCATCGTTTAGCAATCTCGTTGATCTACATGATG